>CAYNYN010000011.1:0-24094 GCA_964401445.1 uncultured Saprospiraceae bacterium
CGCGCCCCGTTGTTTGAACAGGCGCAGCAGGCCTTTGTGTCCGGGCAGGTGTGCAGCACCTACGGCGATGAAGACCGATTGGCGTTGCATCAGCGGCCAGGCTCTGGCAGCCATCCGCTCGTTGCGGGCATCGATGAGCGTCTTGCGCGCCCGGCCCGATGCCTTGCGCACCAGGCGGTAGAGCGTTTGCATGCGCCCCTCGAGATACAGCGCTCGGCGCTTGCGCAAACCCCGCCGAAAGGTGGAGGGGTGGCGCGCGATGCGCAGCAGCTCGCGTACCTGCTGGGCGAGCGGCACCTCGAGCAGCTCGGCAATCTGTTCTTCTGCCGTCTCCAGCCCGATGCAGGGCTTGCCCAGCCCTTGGGCCAGTCGCCACAGCTCCTCGTCGAGGGCATGGCCCCGGATGCCCAGCACCTGCCGGGGCAGCAGGCTGATGAGTGCCAGCGGCGGCAGGTGGTCGAACAGGCCGATGTCGATGCCAAAGGATTTGCGCAGCATGCGGCGCACCTTTTCGTAGCGCGCGCGTGGCAGCGCCCGGCACAGCGACCAGTCAGGCGGCACCCAGTTGGCGGGCATTTGCGGCAGCTCGTCCAGCGGCATCTCGCAGGCCAGCAGGTCGCATTGGGCCACCAGCTGTCGTACGCTCCGGGCGCAGGGCAGCTCGTCGAGGCCGGGCAGGTGCATGGTGCCCAAAACGAAGGAAGGAGCAGCCAGCGCAGCTCCTTCCACTTTCCACAGAAATGTTTGCTTCTTGTGCTTTTGACTCAAGCTGTGGTGCAATTGTGCCTGTCAGGATTCGTAATCGTAGGGCAGAATGCTGGACTTCTTCACGGTCGAAAGCGTCATGAGCGTCTTGAGGCGCTCGATCTCGTCGATCTGCGAGAGCTTGAAGAGCAGTTGCTCGTAAGTGGGGATGTCTTTGCAGATGACCTTGATGAGGAAATCGGCTTCTCCCGTGATGATGTAGCATTCCACGATCTCGTCGATGGTCTTGATCTTTTCGAGGAAGCGGTTGAGCGCGTCCTCCTTCTTCCATGCCAGCGACACCAGTACGAAGGTCATCACGTTCAGCCCCAGCGCCTGCGGGTTGACCTCGGCATGGTAGCTGAGGATGACGTTGTTGTTCTCAAGCTTCTTGACGCGCTCGAGCGTGGGCGCCGGCGACAAGCCGATGCGGCGCGACAGTTCCAGGTTGGTGATCTTGCTGTTTTCCTGGAGGATACGCAAAATCTTCAGGTCGATCTTGTCCAGTTTGTCCGGCATGATTTCGTTGAGGTTTGTTGAACGGGCAAATTTCAGGGGGCAAGTTACAGGTGTTGCAAACGAAATCCAAAAAAAGCGCCCTTTCTCCCGACATTTGTTTTCCTGATGGTGCCCCTTGCCGGCTTCGGTACAATAAAATTTTGGCCAGGTGGTAGCCGACGGCCCGGGGCATTTCCGCCGGCCTGCTCTCCCGCGCTGCAGGCGCAAATGCGATCGACTTTGCGATAAAATTTTGATTTTTAGTAACAAACGAAAATTAATTCCCGTACTTATTGTATGGAACGCCATATGTGATTAAATTTGGCCGAAAGCCGGCACAAAGGTCTTCTTCGAACATCACGTCGCAAGTACGCTCCGAGCGTTTGCTAACCCCATTTTTTCAGATTCACCTTGAACCCGCCCGAGCAGTTGACTTCATCAGCGGGCTGAGTGCTCTTTTCACCCAAGCGATTTATTCACCCTCAAACACAAAAACTATGAACAAACAAATCACCCCCCGTCCCATGCACAACACGTCCAGGCTGCTGGAGGACCTCCACAAGGAGGCGACCTATTGCGCGGAGCACAGTATTGGGTACATCATCCTTGAAGATGAAGAGCTGAAAGGAAATGAAATCACCATCAATGGCAAGGTGGTGAAGAATTTCGGGTCTTGTAGTTATTTGGGACTGGAACTGGACTCAAGATTGAAGGAAGCAGCTATTGAGGCCACAAGGAAATATGGGCCTGCTTTCTCTTCGTCCCGCGCTTTTTTGTCTTCTCCCTTGTATCGCGAACTGCAAGAGAATCTTGAGGCGATTTTCGATCTTCCCATAATCGTTGCTCCTACCACTACTTTGGGGCATATTGCTGCCATCCCTTCATTGGTCGATGCGGCCGATGCCATCATCATGGACCATCAGGTCCATGCCAGTGTCCAGAATGCGGTCCGTATCGCAAAGTCTAGTGGAGTACATGTTGAAATGATTCGCCATAGTAACATGGAGAACCTCGAATGGCGGATCGAGAAATTGAGCCGCGAATTCAGGAATGTCTGGTATTGCGCAGATGGGGTGTATTCCATGTTTGGGGATACTATCCCGATGGATGCAGTTTCGACTCTTTTGGATAAGTATGACAATTTCTACCTCTATGTAGACGATGCGCATGGTGTAAGCTGGCATGGTGAGAAAGGGAAAGGAGTCGTTCTTTCTCAGCTTCCTCGCCATGAAAAGATGGTAGTAGTAGGATCCATGCATAAAAGCTTTGGGTCATATGGGGGGATTTTGATCTTTCCTGACACGGCACTCAGAGACTTTGTAAATAATACAGGCAGCACGATGTTTTTCTCAGGCCCCATTCCAAATCCGTCCCTGGGCGCTGCCGTCGCATCGACAAAAATTCATCTGAGTGAAGAGCATCCCATTCTCCAGCAGGCGTTACTTGAGCGAATTCGTTTAACCAATGAGTATGCTTCTCAACTGGAGATACCTATTGTGGCATTTGAGGAAACACCGATCTTCTTCGTGGCGGTAAGCAAAGCTCAGGTAGGGTACAGAGTGGTTAGAAAGATGCACCAACGAGGATATTATCTGAATATAGCAACCTATCCAAGTGTGCCAATTCGTAATACGGGCTTGAGGTTTACGATTACCAATCATCACTCGTTGTCCGACATCAAGTCCATGCTTGAAAATCTGAAGGAGGCGCTCAATGAGGCTTTGGCTGAAGAGCATTTTTCATATGAGGAAATTTATGATGCTTTTAGAAAAATAGCCCCGCCACCCAAAGTTAAGAGCGCATAAAGGAGCAAGAGTAGGACAATACGGAAGGCACATTGGGCTGCGGCTCAATGTGCCTTGCTCTTGCAGGTTGGTGTGAAAATTGATGTATGATTGGTTCCATCACCAAGTTTGAATGGGGTGGGGGTGAAAACAAATTTTTTGAAGAAAAGAGTCAGTTGTGTTCTCCAAGCTGATCCGCCATAAGCAACAATTGGTCGACTGGTTCATGCCTGATTCACTGGATCCGGAGCAATTTCCAGTGCAATACAGGCGCAGTAGAATGATGATAGAACTCCACCTGTACCTGCTCCTCTTTATGTTCATAATGCTTGTGTTGACATGGACGGTGGTTCCAGAGAATGGAGAGGTGCCGTTGTGGTGGGGGGTTTTCTTTCTGATTAGTTCTCTATTGATATTGAAGCTGACCCAAAGCCTCGAAATCACTGGGAACTTCATTGCTGCCGGCTGGTTCCTGGTGCTCGTGCCGGCCATTCTGAAAACGGGGGGGTTGTATTCCGACAACATGCTGTGGTTGGCCCTGGCGCCGGCCATTGCGGTGTTGTTTTCCGAGCGGCGGTGGGGGTTTGTCTGGGCGGGAGTGCTGACTGTGTTCAGTCTGGTACTTCTGGTGCTCCACCTGCAGGACGACATGGCGTTCAAGGAGCAGCTGATGCGTTTTACGCCCGGCTACTATTTTTTGAGCTTCACCCTCTTCTTTGCCGTGTTGCTGGGCATCGTCTACATCTTCGAGACCGGCCAGGCATTGATCATCGACAAACTCCAGGAGCAGAAAGACCTCCTTGCCAAGCATCAGATGCATATCAAGAAGCAGATGGACGAGTTGCGGGCGGCCCAGCGCAAGATCGAGGAGACGAACAAGCAGCTGGAGCAGTTTGCCTATGCCGCCTCGCACGACCTGAAGGAGCCGCTGCGCATGATCGGCATGTACACCCAGCTGATCGAGCGGCAGCTCCAGGGGCAGCTGACCGATGACACGAAGGAATTCATGCGGTACGTGCGTGAGGGCGTGGGCCGCATGCAGCGCATGCTCGACGATCTGCTCCAGTATTCGCGCACGGGGCGCCACAGTGACATGCAGGAAAACGACCTGAACGAATTGCTCTTCGTCGTGCTTTCCAATCTGACGGTGGCCATGAAGGAGAGCGGTGCGGCCATTTCCTCCAATCTGTTGCCCGTAGTGCACGGATCGACGACCGAGCTGATCCAGTTGTTCCAGAATCTGCTCTCCAACGCCCTCAAGTTTCGCAAGCCCGGCGTGGCCCCGGAGATACGCATCACGGCCAGTGAGGAAGGCGGCCACTACCTCTTTGCCGTGTCGGACAACGGCATTGGCATTCCGGAAGGTCAGCAGAGCCGCGTGTTCGACATCTTCGAGCGCCTCCATGCCCAATCGGACTACGAAGGGTCGGGCATTGGTCTGGCCACCGTGCGCAAGATCGTGGCCAATTTGGGGGGCAAGATCTGGGTCCAATCGAAAGAAGGCGAAGGCACTACGTTTTACTTCACCATCCCCATGACCCGTATCAAAAGGCAGGCAGAAGCCGAAAATGACAAGGCTACCGCCTGAAGCCCCTCAGACCCCCACCTTTGCGTGTTGCAAACGCACGAGATTTCCGGGCTTTTCCCCCATGATGCCTGAAAACCGGCCTGGTCCCGGTCGATGGGCGGCAGACAGTGGACGATATACTCGTTGCAAAGTGGTTTGGGATGATAGCCCCCCTGGTTTCTCAAAACCGCAGCTTACAGGCGCAGCATGCCGCAGTTTTTTGACCACAGAGTTTCACAGAGTATCCACGGAGCTCCACCGAAATTTGGTTAAATCGGGTGAATCGGTAAAACCGGTCCAATCGGTTCTTCCATGCCTCCCGCAAAGGCGCAATGGACGCAACGCCTGTCTCGACTTGTCGGGGGCACGCAACGCTTTTTCACATCTCACCATCGCGCCTTGGGCGGGTCTCAACAACCATCAAGCCTTTCAAAGCCGCTCGCCGCGGTGAGTGTAGAGCTGGATGGTGAGCTGGTTGCCCGACTGGGCGCGGTAGTGGTCGAGCAGTTGGATCAGCTGGCTGCGATCGCCCGTGAAGATTCGGAAGAATGGTTGCACGTACAGCTCTTCGGCAGGCGGATGGAACTCCGGCTGCCAGTTTTCGTCGATGGTGAAGTAGCCGTAGTGGCCCTGATGCAAGGGCATGGGTTCGGAGAGGGCCTCGAGCTCGTCGAGGAAGTCGGAAGCCAGCTGATCGAGCTGCGCGTCGTCGTAGCCGACGTATCCCCAGATGGCATTGGTTGGTACCCGGAAAAGGGTATCGTGCAGCACTTCGATGCCCTGGCCCGAGGGCAGGTGCAGGCTGTACCACTCGGGAGTCACTTCGAGCGTGCCGGTGTAGGCCAGCACGTCGTTGATGACGATCTCCAGCTTGTAGTCATTGGGGATGAGGTATCCGAGGCTGATGGCAGTCGTCAATGGCAGGGGCGGGGTGATGCATTCGTCGGCGGGCGGATTGAGGCTGTTGAGCTGGAGCTGGATGTTGGTGCCCGTATGGAACAGGTCGTAATCGAGGGTGTAGTTCTGACAGGGCAGCGGCTTGAGGGTGGTGAGCAGCAGCTGCGCCTGGCGCGTCGAGAAGTCGAGTTTTTCGAAAAGATCGAGCTGGAAAGAGTCTTCGAGGTTGAGGAACACGGGCCGTGCGTCCTCATTGAAGCGGCAACCGCTCCACGACAGGGCGAGCAGCAGGATGGCCCCGAGCGATCGGGCGATGAAGCGGCCGGAAAGGGTCATGTGTTTTGGGGTCAGATTCATGGATCAGCGTTCTTGCTCTGGCAAAACGCCCCACGGGGCCGTGCGCTGCCTGCCCGCGCCATTTTTTCCAAAAACATGCCCGGACGTGAGGTTGGGAAAAGCCTTTCGAGTTCCCTGAATGGTTGGGGGTTGAAGTTGGCAGTGACACCCCGATACTCGGGGCAGGCAGTGACGACGTCCAATGTAGATAGTCCATCGTCTATCGTCCATTGTCCATCGTCGCGAGTAGCCTGTTCCGATCCATAGGAAGACCCAACCCTTGTCGCGCTGGGTTCAGAGCTGGTCGAGCTGCTGGAGGAGCCACTGCTTTTCCGACAGGGTCATGGGTTCGGCCTTTTCGATCTCCTGGCGCAGGGCCTCCCGATGCTGTTTGTTGAAGGGGTTGAGGCGCACCAGCTTGCGCGTCAGTCGGATGAAGTTCTGGAAGTTGGCCCGGTGGTATCCCATCACTTTTTTGCGCTGCATGTAGGTGCGCATGCTTTGCAACAGGCTTTCCAGCGCTTCGAATTCACCTTCCTCGTAGTACATGCGCAGCAGCATCGTCTTGGCGCGCAGGTTGATCAGGATGTCGTCGAAATCGGTGCGGGCCAGCAGGCGCATGGCCGTGTCGTAGTCGCGCTGCGCGAAATGCAACTGCGCCTGACAATACAGCACGGTGCTTTCCCGGAATTTGCTTTCCAGCAAATGCTGGTACTCGTCGATGAAGCGGGCCACCCACTCGAATTCGCCCAGATAGACGCCATTGGTCACCACGTTGCGGAAGGTCCATGCCGAGATGCCGCGCTCCTCGATGAGGATGCCCTGCTCCAGGCCGGCGCGGTAGAGCTCGAAGGCTTCCCGGATGAAGGGCTCCTTGCCGGCGTTGATGCGCCCGATGCAGTAGTTGATGGCGAAGAGGTAGATGTCGCGCATCTCGCCCTTGGGGAACTTGTCGTAGTGCTGTCGGATCTGTTCGCGCAGGCGGTAGAAGTGCTGCTCTTCTTCGCGTTCCGAAAGGGTATGGTAGATGTGGTAGTACACGGCGATGGCGGGAAAGCGCAGCAGGTCTTCCTGTTCGACGTAGCGCAACACCGGTTCGAGCAGCCCGATGCGGTAGTCGGCCTTGTACACGGTCTGGTGGGCGAGCATCAGACAGCTTTGGCGCAGCTTGTCCACGATGTACGTCAGGTCGAGTGCATCCGACATCTCCTGCAGGTTGAGGTGCAGGCGCTGGAAGCCGCTCAGGTAGCTGTACTGCTCCTGCTCGATGAGGTACTGGTTGCGGAAGTACAGCTCGTTGCGCCAGGGCTGCCGCTCGTGCAGCTTGCGCACCTGCTTCATCGTGGCCTCGAATGCCTTGTCCAGGCCTCGTTTCCGGAACACGCCGGCCAGCGTGGTGAGGGTCCGCACGCGGTCGGCGTTCTGCTCGTGGTGCAGCAACATCTCTTCCACGGCCCTGAGCAGGAAGTGCATCACCTGGCGCATGTGCTGGTCGTCGTAGGGCCGGTCGGGGAACAGGTGTGCCCAGGCTGCCTCCTTGGTGAGCGCATCCGGATCGTCGAACGGGGCCTGACCGTCGAGCCAGGCAGCCAGTTGCCGCACGTCTTCCCGTTGATTGTGGGCAGGCGATTGCAGCCATTTGTGCAGTTTGCGCCATTCCTTGCGGTCGAAAGTGCGCAGCAGGGAGATCAGCCGACTCTGGTACATAAACTTCTTTTCAACAAAAACAGAGATGGCGTGAAAAATATGTTTCGATTGATTGTATTGAAAATCAATTTTTTATACAAAAAATGATGATCAGATGTGGTCTAAATATCTCAAAATTTTGATCAACAAACGCCAATTTTTGTCTTTGAATCGCAGCAGATGCCTGTGCACATTTGTATCGTCAACGAATGGCAAAGGATCAACCTACCTGTCCATCATGAAAAGAACGAATGCAATCACCGGGTTTTCCCCCTTCGGCCTTGTGGGCGTGGTTGCTTTCGTGTGCCTGAGCCTGGCGCTGCAGGCCCAGGGTGGATGGGAGTTGTATTACGGCGGCACGGCCGAAGACTACGGCGAGGCCGTGGTGCAGACGCGCGATCACGGTTTCCTGATCGCCGGCTATAGCGAATCGTTTGGCGACGACAACGACCTCGACGTGTACCTCATCCGCACCGACGTGGATGGCGAGGTCGTGTGGATGAAGGTGGTGGATGAGGGCTGGGTGGAACACGCCTTCGACATCGTGGCGGCGCCGGACGGCGGCTACGTCGTGGTGGGCGACATCGTGCCCGATGCGGCCACCCCTTCCGACATGTACATGCTGAAGGTGGACGAGCGGGGCGAGGTGCTGTGGAGCCGCCAGTTTGGTGGTGCGGGCACCGACCAGGCGTTTGCCGTCACGGTCGCACCCGATGGGGGCTACCTGCTCGCCGGTCGGAGCAACAGCTTCGGCACGGGCCAGGACGATATCTACATCGTGAAGACGGACGCCGAGGGCAATTTCCAATGGGATCAGGTCTTCGGCGGCGCCGACGATGAGGTGGCCAACGACGTGGTAGCCCACAATGGCGGCTATGCCGTGGCGGGCGTGCGCTACGAGCCCGGCAACCCCAGCCCCGATGCCTGGCTGCTGCTGCTCGATGCCGGTGGCGCGCTCGTGAACGACTACCTGATCGGCACCCCGACCGAGCGCGAGGAAGCCCTTGGCCTGGCCCACACCACCGATGGCGGACTCATCGTCACGGGTCTGTGGGGCAACAACAGCGACGCCTTCCTGCTCAAGACCGACGCCGACGGCAACGAAGAGTGGATGGAGACCTACGGCGGCGCACTGGCAGAAGTGGGGCGCGCCGTGCGCCAGCTCGACGACGGCGGCTACGTCGTGGCCGGTACGGGCGAGGTGAGTGCTTTCGATGCTGACATCTACCTGTTCCGCACCGACGCTACCGGCCAGTTGCTCTGGGACAAGTACATCGGACGCAACACCCACTGGGACGAAGGCGCCGATCTGACGCTCACTGCCGACGGCGGTGTCGCTATCGCCGGCGTGAACTCGCTGGCGGCCGTCTTCATCAACGACGTGACGCTCGTCAAGGCCGACCTGCAAGGGCGCGTCAAGACCAATTACTTCGTCGGCCAGGTGTTCTTTGACAAAAACCAGGATTGCACCCACGACAGCGGCGAACCCGGACTGGAAGGATGGATCCTCAAGGCCATCGGCACCGATGGCGAGGTGTATGCCTCGACCGATGCCACGGGCCGCTATGCCATGCGGCTCGAGATGGGGGAATACGACCTGGTGCTGGTGCCCAAAAACGCTTACTGGAGCGCCTGCATCGACACCTTCCACAACGTACAGGTGACGGAAGCCTACGACTCCCTCACTTTCGACTTCCCCGTACACGAGGCCGTTTCTTGTCCGGCCCTGCAGGTGGACGTCAGTGCGGGCGCAGCAGTGGTGTGTGCTTCCAACACGTGGGTGGTCAGCTATTGCAACGAAGGGCCGGTCGATGCGGCCAGCGTGCGCGTGGACGTGGTGCTGGGGCGCGGCCTCACCTTCGAAGGGGCCTCGGTGAACCCTGCCCTGGTGCAGGACAGCCTGGTGCGCTTCGAGCTGGGGGCCCTGGCCTCGGGCGACTGCGGGCGCTTTACGCTCGATGCCTTCATGGACTGCGAGGCCGTGGCCGGGCAGGTGGCCGAGGTGCGGGCGCACATCTTCCCCGACAGCATCTGCCTTCCGGCAAATCCCGCCTGGGATGGCGCCAGCATACGCGTGACGGGCCGCTGCGATGCCGACTCGGTGCGCTTCACGATAGAAAACATGGGGCAGGGCGATCCTGTCCAGCCGCTCCGATACATCGTTATCGAAGACGTGATCTTGCGCAGCGAGCAATCGCACCAGACGGCCAGTGGTCAGAGCATGGCTCTGGCGTTTCCCCGCAACGGGGCCACCTGGCGCCTGGTCGCCGAACAATCGCCGCATCATCCGGGCCACAGCTACCCCACTGTTGCTGTGGAGGGCTGTGTCGATACGGGCACGCCCTTCACCACTGGGGTGGTCACTCAGTTCCCTGAAGACGAAAACGACCTGTTCCGGGCAGTGGATGTCCAGGAAAGCGTGCTCGCGGCCGCTGACGCGCCCCTGCTCAGAGGCTATCCCAAAGGCTATGGTGACAGCATGTACGTCACCAACACTACCGAAATCGATTACCTGATTCGCTTCGAAAACGCGAGCGAAGACACCGTCACCCGCGTAGTGATCCGCGACACGCTTTCTCCCTGGCTTTTGCCCGAAACGGTCGAGAAGGGCGCTTCGTCGCACCCCTACGAATTGCAAGTGTACGATCAGGGCATCGTCAAGATCGTGATCGAAGATGTGATCCTGGCAAGCAGCAGTCCCGGTTCGGGCCCGTCGGGCGGATTCGTGCAGTTCCGCATATCCCAAAAACCGGACAATGCCCCCGGCACCCATATCTACAACCGGGCTGTTGCCTATGTCGGGTACGAAGCACCCGTGCCCTCCGAACAGACGCTGCACATCGTCGAAGGCACCTCGCTCACCGACTTCCTGTTGGTGACGGGCGTGGCCGGGCCGACGGTGCCGGGCGTGGAAGTGGAGGTGTGGCCCAACCCGTTCGCCGGAGCCTTCGAAGTGCAGGTGTCGGGCGCCGAAGGCCAATCGCTGCAATGGATGCTCAGCGACATCGCGGGTCGCCCGCTGCGCTCGGGATCGTTCGAGCAGGGATCGGCACGCATTACAGGCCTGTATTTGCCGAAAGGCATCTACATCCTGACCATACGTTCGAATGAAAGCATCATCTATACGGCCAAAGTAGTGGCCCAATGACACAGTGGTAATTATCCCTTGAACATATCCAAATCCGTGGCTGAAAAAGTTCAGTCCCAACCTCCCAAAAACCGATTGCAGTACCCGGTGGCTTTACGGCCCCCGGGTGCTTTTCCCGCCATCGGGGCGGGGCTTCAAAAAACCAGAAACGAGCCCTTTTGGGGCTCCCAAACTTGGATTCGTTCTTTTTATGAGATTATAATTTGTTAGTAGCATTCCGCCGCACCCTGACCGGTGCGGCCTTTTGGAAAAAAATGCCCTTCGGGGCTTCAGGATATGCAAGGCGATAATTACCTTTGGGCCGCTTTTCGGAGATACATTGTTTTCTCCCCAGAAAGTTCCGGCCCAAAACCCTCGCCTCGAAATATTTACAGGTTCTCATCGTTCTGCATGTATCGGGCCATACACGAGCACCTGAGTCCGCACCCCAACACACCCTGGCATCTGAAACCTTGAAGCCGATTTTTGAGTATCAACAGGGTACAGATGTGTTAAAATTTGTCTAAGATGCGCGTTTGGCGCGCTTTTTGGCAGATGGAGCGTGAACATCGATTGCACCAGGCCCGTTTTGAAGTTGGATTCGTTTTTTTCATGAGATTATAATTTGTTAGTAGCATTCGGTCGCACCTTGAAAGGGGTGCGACTTTTTTTTAGCTTTGTCTCAGTCCCCCCCCTTGTCAGACAGCTTTCTCTCCCTTTTCTGGCTTTGCGCGAAGGACATTTCCATTTTCCCCCGTTTTTTCCCCGTTTGCGGTGTGGCTGCGGCCATTCCGCGAAAGATCCCCCCTGAGCGGTGCTTCCTGCCGCAATTTGCCCCCCGATTGAAGTGCTCAACCTCAGTGAATCCATTCGTTAACCAAACCTTTGACCATGAAAAAACTGCTTTTGCTTGCAACCCTGCTCCTTGCACTGGCCGGCGTACAGGCCCAGAACCGGAACAATACGGTGCAATCGGGTAATGAGAACAAGGCTGCCATCGAGCAGAGCGGCCGCAACAACACGGCCAACCAACTGCAATCGGGCGACAAGAACACGGCTGCCATCAAGCAGACCAACGCCGTAGGCAACACGGTCAACCTGAAGCAATCGGGCAACAACAACGCGGCCGGCATCTCGCAGACGAACGGTGCGAAGAACAACCTCGTCAACGTGGAGCAGGCCGGCGACAAGAACAAGGTGTCGAGCCTGCAGGCCGGTGCCGAAGGCAACAAGACCAACCTGACGCAAACGGGCGACGCCAACACCATCTCGGTGCAGCAGCTCGGTGCGGGCGTGCGCGGCAATGAGATCAACGTGAGCCAGGCCGGCAACAAGAACCAGGCGGGCATCTCGCAGTCGGGCAACGTGGTCGGCAACAAGATCAACGTGGGCCAGACGGGCAACAGCAATGCTGCTTCGGTAGATCAGGCCGGCAACAACATCTCGGGCAACACGATCAACATCGGCCAGGCCGGTGACCAGAACACCGCGAAAGTGACGCAGACCCAATCGGCACAGAACAACCTGATCAACATCTCGCAGGATGGCGACCAGAACGCCGCTACCGTAGGCCAGCAGCGCACGAAGGGAACGGTGGTGAACATCAGCCAGGGCGGTAACCTCAACGCGGCCGGCGTGTCGCAGCAGGACGCTACCAATACGGTGGTGGACATCAACCAGGGCGGCAACAAGAACGTGGCCAAGGTGGAACAGGTGAAGACATCCGACAGCAAGGTGGCCATCGATCAGGCGGGCGACAACAACACGGCTGGCGTGCTGCAGGAAAACACCACGCAGAGCAGCGCCGTGATCGTGCAGCCCGGCAAGTCGAACACGGCCACGGCGGTGCAGAGCGGCGCCAAGCTCAGCTCGACGGTCATCAAGCAGTCGGGCAACTTGAACACGGCCAAGACCTTCCAGACGGGAGTGAACAATCACAGCAACATCTTGCAGAGCGGCAACAAGAATACCGTAACCGTGAAGCAGACGGGTAACTGAGGGTGCAGGGTGCTTTGACGAGCAAAACAATTTTGCCCAAAACGACCAAAACCGGACCCCGCCTCGGCCTTGCGCCGGGCGGGGTTCGCGCTATATAGGCCGGTCAGCCTTCGGCTTTTTCCGCAAGGGCAAACCACTCGAGCTCTTTCTCTTCGAGCTGGCTTTCCACTTCGGCCAGCTCTTTCGACAGCTCGGCGATGCGCTCGGGCGTCAGGTCGGGCCGGGTGAAGGCTTCGTGCAGCTCGGCCTTGCGCTGTTCCAGTTTCTTGATGGCCTTTTCGAGGCGGTTCATCGCCTTGCGCTCCTCGTAGGTGAGGCCGCCATGGGCGCGTTTTTCCTTTTGCGCTTCGCGATTTTTTGCGGAAGCGGCAGGCTCGGCACGACTCTGTGCGCGCTGGCTTTCGAGGGCGGCGCGCTGCTGGTTGCGATACTCGGTATAGGTGCCGTTGAAGTCGCGGATGCGGCCCTGCCCTTCGAAGATGAAGAGGTGATCCACGAGCTTGTCCATGAAGTAGCGGTCGTGCGAGACGATGATGACGCAGCCCGGGAACGCGGCCAGCCACTCTTCGAGCACGTTGAGGGTGAGGATGTCGAGGTCGTTGGTGGGCTCGTCGAGGATGAGGAAGTTGGGGTTGCGCATCAGCACGGTGAGCAGGTGCAGCCGTCGCTTCTCGCCGCCGCTGAGCTGCGAGACGTACACCTGCTGCTGCTTGCGGTCGAAGAGGAAGCGCTCGAGCAGCTGGGCGGCCGTCAGTTTCTGGCCTTTCTCCAGCGGGATGTACTCGGCAATGTCGGTGACCACGTCGATGACGCGCTTGTCCTCGGCCAGCTGGATGCCTTCCTGTTTGAAGTAGCCGAACTGCACGGTGGTGCCCACCACGATCTTGCCGCTGTCGGGCTTTTCCATGCCGGTGAGCAGGCGCAGGAAGGTGGATTTGCCCACGCCGTTGGGGCCCACGATGCCCACCTTTTCGCCCTTGCGAAACTTGTAGGCGAAGGTGTCGACGATCTTCAGGTCGCCATAGGCCTTGCTGATGTAGTGGCACTCGAGGATCTTGCCGCCCAGGCGGCTGCCCTTGACGTCGATGCGGATCTCGCTTTGCTCGATCTTCTGCGAGGCTTTTTCTTTTAGCTCGTAAAACGCATCGACGCGGGCCTTGGCCTTGGTGCCGCGCGCCTTGGGCATGCGCCTGATCCATTGCAGCTCGCGCTGCAGCAGCTTGCGTGCTTTCTCCAGCTCGGCGCTCTCGGTCTCGTGGCGCGTGGCTTTCTTTTCCAGAAAATCGCTGTAGTTGCCCGAGTACTTGTACAGGCGGCCGCGGTCCAGCTCCACGATGGTGTCGCACACTCTTTCGAGAAAATAGCGGTCGTGGGTGACCATGAAGATGGTGAGGTTGGGCCGGGCCAGATACTCTTCGAGCCACTCGATCATGTCGAGGTCGAGGTGGTTGGTGGGCTCGTCGAGGATGAGCAGGTCGGGCTCTTCGATGAGCAGGCGCGCCAGGGCCAGCCGCTTGAGCTGGCCGCCCGACAGGGTGCTGAGCGGCTGCGTCAGGTCGGTGATCTTGAGTCGGAAGAGCACCTCCTTCATGCGCGCCTCGGCATCCCATGCCTGCAGGTCGTCCATGCGGGTCAGCAGGCGCTGCATGGTCTCGGCATCGGCATTGCGCAGCAGCCCCTGCTCGTAGGCGCGCAGCGCTTCGATGGCGGGGTGATCGCTCGAAAGCACGGCGTCGAGCACGTCATGGGAGGGGCCGAAGTCGGGCTCCTGGGGCAGATAGCCCATGCGGATGTCGGGATGGATCCACACGCGGGCGCCCTCGCCTTCGGGGCGCTCCTCGCCGGCAATGACGCGCAGCAGGGTGCTCTTGCCGCTGCCGTTCTTGGCTACGAGCGCCACTTTCTGGCCTTTGTTGATCTGCAGATCCACGTCCTGGAACAGGACTTTCTCGCCGTAGGAGCGGGATACGCGTTCCAGTGTCAGGTAGTTCATCGGTGTGTCGGTTGGTAGGTAGAGGGAGCAGGGGGCAGCGCGTCGTGCTGCCCCCTGCCTGCCGAGCCGTCAATGGTATCTGATGAGGTCGTGCATGATGCGCAGCGTCTCGGCGATGTACACGTCCTTTTTCACGTTCTTGATCCACTCGTCGTTGCGGGCCTTGCGGCCTTCGTCGCTGTTGATGTGGTCGAGGTCCTCGTCGAGGTTGCGCACCGTGCTGATGACCTCGCGGTCGAACAGCTTGTCGTAGGCGTCGAGGTAGGCCTCTTCGGCCTTCGTCTCGGCTTCCCATGCCTCGAGCGAGAGCGGGTGCATGGTGTGGTCCTGCTGCTCCTTGACCCAGTGGGCGTGGGCGAGGATCTTTTGCCATACAGTGTCGCGCGCCAGGCGCTGCTCGGCTGCCTTGCGGATCTTGTCGAGGTGCTTGACCACGTACACGTCCTGCTCGTACTCGACGGGGTCGATCTGCGACCAGGGCAGGGGATAGTCCTGCTCTTTTTCACCCACGTCGATGAACTGGTACTGGTCGGGCAGGTTGATGTCGGGCGTCACGCCGCGCAGCTGGGTGGCCCCGCCATTGATGCGGTAGAATTTCTGCATGGTGATCTTGATCTGGCCCAGCGGCTTGAGGTCGTTGTGGCCGGGCAGGGCGCGGTCGAGATCGAAGAAGCGCTGCACGGTGCCCTTGCCGAAGGTGGACTTGCTGCCCACGATGACGGCGCGGCGGTAGTCCTGCAGGGCTGCCGCCATGATCTCCGATGCCGATGCGCTGAACGAGTTGACCATCACCACGAGAGGGCCGTCCCAGGCCACGCCGGCATCTTCGTCGTCGAGCACGACGGGCCGCCGCCCGCGCGACTTGACCTGCACGATCGGGCCTTTCTCGATGAACAAGCCCGTCATCTCCACCACGTCGCGCAGCGAGCCGCCGCCGTTGTTGCGCAGGTCGATGATGATGCCGTCCACCGCGTGGTTCTTGAGTTTTTCCACCTCTTTGGCCACGTCGCGCGCGCACTGGCGTCCCGAGGGATCCTCGAAGTCGGCATAGAAACGGGGCAGCCAGATGTAGCCGATCGTTTCGCCGTGTTCGTTTTCGAGCAGCAGCGACTTGGCGAAGCCCTCTTCGAAGATCACCACGTCGCGCACGATGGTGATGTTCTTGATCGAGCCGTCGGCTTTCTTGACGGTGAGCGTCACCTTGGTGCCTTTGGGCCCTCGGATGAGCTGTACCACCTCGTCGAGCGTCATGCCCGTCACCTCGACGGGCTCCTCGCCTTCCTGGGCCACCTTGAGGATGCGGTCGTTTTCTTCCAGCTCGCCCTGCTTCCATGCCGGGCCGCCCACGACCACTTCGACCACCTTGGTGTACTCGCCGTCGGCCTGCAGGCGGGCGCCGATGCCCTCCAGCTTGCCCGACATGCTGATGTCGAAGTTCTGCTTGTCGATGGGCTTGTAGTAGCTGGTGTGCGGGTCGAAGACGTTGGTGATGGAGTTGAGGTAGACGCTGAGGTGGTCGGGGCGCTTGCGCTTCTTGAGGCGCGTGTACCAGTTGTCCATCATGTCGCGCACCTCATCGCGCGCCATGGCTTCCAGCTCTTCGAACGTCTTGCCGGCCAGCTCCTCGTCTTCGCCTTTCTTTTGCTGTTCCTGTTTGTCGTGCAGGCGCGTCAGCGTTTCGTACTTGAGCCACTGGCGCCAATATTCGCGCAGGGAGTCGTCGTCGGGGGCCCAGGGGCGCTTCTCGCCGTCGAGCTCCACGGTTTCCTCTTTCGAGAAATCGAAAGGCTGGGCCAGGATCTCGCGATACCATTGCTGCGTCTTGTCGAGGGCAGCGGTGAACAGCTCGACCGACAGGTCGAAAAACTCGTACCGACCGGCCTCGGCCTGATCGTCGATCTGATATTTCCAGGGCTCCAGCTTCTGGATGTCCTGCTCGGTGAGCCAACGCTTGGCCCCGTCGAGGCGCTTCAGGTACAGGTCCCACGCCATGGCCGAAAAGTCGTCGTCGATCGGTTTGGGCGAGAAGTGGAAGCGCTCGATGCCTTCCAGCATGGTGTGGATCAGCACGGCTTCCTTTTCGGCATTCTTCAGCGGCTGGTACCAGCCAACCCACATCAGCCCGGCCATCACCAGGCTGAACAACAGCGGTCCGCGATATTTCATGATGAATTTTTTGATTGATTCCATGTGGTATTGCTCAAAAGCCACTCGTACAACGTTCCTTTACTGCTCAAGTTGCATACCAGCAAGTGGCGGGCCCAAGATCGGTCATAAAGATATCGGCCTTGCGGCAAAAGCTGCCCCCGCGGCCGGATTTGACACTTTTTAACATCCGGGCATTGGTTTGCGACGGAGAGAGGGCACGAGCGTTTGCGAGCCTTCCGGAGGCTCGTAAGCGTTTGGATCAATGATGGTTGAGGGTTGAGCGTGTAGGGTTGAGCGTTTGAGTTTAAAGTTTATAGTTTAGTGTTTAAAGTTGATTTTCAAGGTTATTGTGAATACAACTTGAGCATCCATCGTCTATCGTCCATCGTCCATCGACTTTTTGCAGCAAACTCATTAATAAAATCTTGATACAACTCATATCTTCGTGGCACATTTCCCAACGATGACGAACAAGCATACCCTCGAAGGACAAATCGTGTCGCTGCACGATCGCCGCATTTTTCCGGGCCGCGTACAGGTGGCTGGCGGCCGCGTCGAGGCGGTGGAAGAGGACCCTTCGGTAAGCGAAAAGACCTATCTGTTGCCCGGCTTCGTGGATGCGCACGTCCACATCGAAAGCTCGATGCTGGTGCCTTCGGCCTTCGCCGCGCTGGCCCTGCCGCATGGTACCGTGGCCACCGTGTCGGACCCGCACGAGATCGCCAACGTGCTGGGAGTGAGCGGTGTGGAATTCATGTTGGAAAATGCGGCGCTCAGCCCGCTGAAGTTCCACTTTGGTGCCCCTTCCTGCGTGCCGGCCACCACTTTCGAAACGGCCGGTGCAGCGCTCGGGCCGGAGGCGGTGCGCCAGCTGCTGGAGCGCGACGACATCTGGTATCTGGCCGAGATGATGAACTGGCCCGGCGTGCTGCACGAGGATGCCGAGGTGATGGCCAAGATTCGCATTGCCCACGAGCTGGGCAAGCCCGTGGATGGGCACGCCCCCGGGCTGCGGGGCGACGATGCGCGTCGCTATGCCGCTGCCGGCATCACCACCGATCACGAGTGCACCACCATCGAGGAGGCGCGCGACAAGCTGGCCGCCGGCATGCACATCCTCATCCGCGAGGGCAGCGCCGCCAAGAACTTCGAAGCGCTCATCCCGCTGCTGGCCGAGGCGCCCGAACGCATCATGTTCTGCTCCGACGACAAGCACCCCGACGACCTCATCCGGGGCCACATCAACGAGCTGGTGGTGCGCGCCTTGCGCCACGGCCACGACCTGTTCGACGTGCTGCGCGCCGCCTGCCTCAACCCCGTGCAGCACTACGGCCTGCCGGTGGGCACGCTGCGCCCCGGCGAGCCGGCCGACCTGATCCGCGTGCGCGACCTGGAGACGTTCGAGGTGCTGGAGACCTGGATCGACGGGCAATGCGTGGCGCGCGACGGCCAGCCGCTCATCGAGCTGCCCGAGGTGCAGCCGGTCAACAATTTTTCGGCTTCCGCCAAACAGCCGGCCGACTTCGCCGTGCCGGCCATGGGACGCCGCCTGCGCGTCATCAGGGCCATCGATGGCTCCTTGCTGACGGAAACCGTTTTTGCGGAAGCAAAAGTGGAAAGTGGCAAGGCTGTTGCAGACACAGAGCGCGACCTGTTGAAGATCGCGGTGGTCAACCGCTACGCCGACGTGGCGCCGGCGGTGGCCTTCGTGCAGGGCTTCGGCCTGAAGCGGGGCGCCATCGCATCGAGTGTGGCACACGATTCGCACAACATCATTGCCGTCGGTGCCGACGACGAGGCCCTCTGCCGGGCCGTCAACCTCATCATTCGGCACAAAGGGGGCATCGCCGCCGTGGCCGGCTCGGAGGAAATGGCGCTGCCCTTGCCCGTGGCCGGCCTCATGACGGCGGACGACGGTTACAAAACGGGCCGCCAGTACGAGGCCATGGACCGCTTTGCGCGCGAGGAGCTGGGCAGCGTGCTCACGGCACCCTACATGACGCTCTCGTTCCTGGCTTTGTTGGTGATTCCGCAGTTGAAACTGAGCGACAAGGGCTTGTTCGACGGCGCGCGTTTTACCTTTGTGCCATTGTTCGAAGACGGACACTGAGCCGTGGCCTCGGACGCGCCGCCAACCGGCCGGGTCGCATTTGCCGAAAGGCGTCACAGGAAGTGGCGAAAAAGAAAAAAAGACGAATACATTATTTCCGACTTTGAGCTCATGAACATCGATTCCACGATACTGAAAGCCATTTTTGCGATCGCGCTGACCGCGCTGGTGTGGCAGCTACGCGCCCAGCAGCCCGATTTCCAGATCGAGAAGTTGCCCCCTACGATCAACACGCCCGAGTACGACGAGATCTCGCCGGTCATCAGCCGCGATGGCCGCACGCTCTACTTCACGCGTGTGGGCTCGCCCGACTTCGAGCACACGCTGATCGTCAACGGCGTGGACCGGGGCAAGGATCCGTTCATCGAGGTGATCCTGGGCGAGGTGTACAGTGCGCTGGCCAAACGCCCGATCCGCGATGCGGTGTCGTCGGAGTTCAACCAGGACGTGTGGATCGCCCGGAGCACGCACGGCCTGTTCGACGAGGTGGTGCATCCGGGGCCACCGCTCAACAACGCCCTGCCCAACAGCATCTGCGCCATCACCCCCGACCCCAACCGCTTCGTCATCATCAACCAGTTTCCGCCGGAAGGGGGCATGGAGGAAGGCTTCTCGTTCATCCGCCGCATCGACGACACCCACTGGGAGGAGCCGCAGCCCTTTTACATCGACGACTACTACAACCTCAGCGATGCCGTCAGCCTGACGATGAGCAGCGACGGCACCGTCATCATCCTGTCGGTGGAGCGGCCCGATGGCCATGGCAACGCCGACCTCTACGTCAGCTTCAAGGTCAGTGACGAGTTCTGGACGGCGCCCGTCAATCTGGGTGGCGCCATCAATACCCCCTTTCGGGAAACGACGCCCTCGCTCTCCGACGACAAGCGCACGCTGTACTTCTCGTCCAACCGCTCGGGCAACAACGACATCTATTTTGCCGAAAGGCTCGACGACTCGTGGATGCGCTGGACGCAGCCCGAGCGCCTGCCGCCGCCCATCAACTCGCCCTACGACGACAGCAACCCCTCGTTCAACACCGCCACGGGCTACCTGTACTTCACCTCGCGCCGCGATGGCAGCAGCGACATCTTCCGGGCACGCGTGCGCGAGCCCCGCGCTGCCCCCGAGGTGGCCATCGTCGGCCAGATCATCAACTCGCACACGCGGCGGCCGGTGTCGGCCAAGGTGTGGTTCGGCACGGGCGAAGGCGATGAATACGACGGCTTCTACTACAGCAACGACGGCACCTTCCGGCTCAAGGCCGAGGTGGGGCAGGTCTTCCGCCTCAAGCCCGAAAAGGAAAACTTCATCGGCCACGAGGTGGTGCTCGACTTCCGCGAGCACCCCGGCACGGTGCCCGAATACGAGGTAGAGCTGCTGCTCGACCCCATCCAGACCTACGCCCGCATCAGCATGGAGCCCATCTACTTCGTGCGCTCGCGGGCCGAGATCAAGCCCGAGTCGTATGCCGCCCTCGACAAGCTGGTCACCATTCTCGAAGAGTATCCCGACCTGCAGATCGTCATCGAAGGGCATACCGACAACGTGGGCCGGCCCCAGGACCTGCAGCGCCTCTCCGAGCAGCGCGCCCTGGCCGTGAAGGACTACCTGGTGAGCCGGGGCATCCGCCCCAACCGCATCTCGACGGTGGGCTATGGCGCCTCGCGCCCCGTGACCGACAACTCCGACGAAGCGGCGCGCGCCCGCAACCGCCGCGTGGAGGTGCGCATCACCCGCACGGGCGTGCGCATGGATCCGCTCACGCAGAAAGGGAGAGAGTAGCTTGCGGCGCCGGTGATGTTGAGATGTGAAAAAACGTTGCGGGTCGTTGCGTCATCGCGGCGGTGCGTGAGGAATCGGGTACCCGATTTGCCCGGTTTCACCGATTCACCCGATTTCACCAAACTCGGTGCAACGCTGTGTGTACTCTGTGAAACTCTGTGGTAACAATGGCTCGCTGTGCTCGCGTCGATGGACAACAGACAGCTCACGTCGTCACGCGTCACAGCCTGCCCCGATGGAAATCGGGGTCGTCACGACGTCACGCCCAACCATTGCGTCCATTTTCCACCAGTACCCATTTCAGAAAATCGGGCATCACCTGGCCCCAGGTGGCCGGCTCGTGCCGCCCGCCGGGCACCTCCACGTAGCGGATGTCGCTTTCGGGATAGCCTTTGTCTTTGAGCAGGGCGATGAGGTCGAGCGTGTCGTCGATGGCGTCGATGATGCCGTCGCCGTCGCGGTCGGAGGTCTCGTCTTCGGTGCCCGCCTCGAACCAGAAGCGCAGGCCCGGTCGCACGGGATCGCGGGCGACCAGCTCGTGCACGATGCGGTGGGCGTTGGGCGCCTGGGGCGACCATGGCTTGCTGCGCCACCAGAGCGAGCCCGAGAAGATGCCCACCTGCCCGAACATGCCGGGATGGTGCCACGCCAGGTCGAAGGCGGCCAGGCCGCCCAGCGAGAAACCGGCGGCTATGTGGTGGCGCGGCTGCGGCAGCAGACGAAACCGAGCTTGCAGCCAGGGCCATAGCTCGTCGGTGACGAAGCGGGCGTGGCGGTCGGCCCGGCGGCCCCGCCGCTTGTAGTCGGGATGGCCCGAAATGCCGTATTCGAGCAGCCTTTTTGCGGAAGCGTGCAGGCCCACGCTCACGAAGGGCGGCACCACCTCCTGCCGCCACAGCCGCCGCAGCAGGGCGTGATACTGCATGCGGGGCAGGTCCTGCCCGTCGTGCAGCAACACCAGCGGCAGGGCCGGACCCGCATGGCGGTGCCACCAGGCAGGGTGGTAGACGTCGCAGCGCACGCAGCGCCGCAGATGGCGGCTGGGCAGCCGATAGTGGCGGATACGGACGAGGTGCTCCATGCGGCAAAGATGGCAAACGACCGCTTCCTTTTTTGCGCTTGCGCAAAATGCGCCCCACAGGCAGCAATTGCCGCTGCCCGTGCGTTTGCGAATAGACACAGAAGCGGAAAATGGTGCGAAAAAGGCGAGGAGTTTTTGAGGATTGCCCCGGGCAACTATATTTTTACAAATTCCTTCTTGCCCTGACCAGGCCCTGAGGGCCACCGTGAAACCAGATTCCGTGTTCAACCTGTTGCAATGGACATAACACTCCCGCTCGCGTACCAGGAAGACGACCTCATCCGCGCATGTGTGCGCAAGGAGCGATGGGCGCAGCGCATCATCTACGAAGAGTACTTCAGCCAGATGATGGCCGTATGCCTGCGCTATGCCGGCAACCGCGACGAAGCGCTGGACATCCTCCATGAGGGCTTCATCAAGGTATTCAAACACATGGACAAGTACGAGCCGGGCACCTCGCTGGGCGCCTGGATCCGGCGCATCATGGTCAACACGGCCATCGACTACTACCGCAAACAGGTGCGCCGCCGCACCGAGGACCTCGACCAGGCCTTCGACCTGAGCGCCCCCGACGCCGACGCCATCAGTCAGATGTCGGAGCAGGAAATCCTCGAAGCGGTCCAGCAGCTCAGCCCCGTGTACCGTACCGTGTTCAACCTCTACGTCATCGAAGGCTACTCGCACCGCGAGATCGCCGACATGTTGCAGATCACCGAGAGCACCTCGCGTTCGAACCTGGTCAAGGCACGCCTCAAGCTGCAGGAGATGCTGTTGGCCAAAGAAGGAAAACGTACCGATGGGAAGTAACCGCTTTGACGACATACTGCGCCACAAGCTGCGGCGGCTCGACCCGCCCTACGATCCGGCTACGTGGCAGCGGCTGCAGGCGCGCCTCGAGGCCGAAGGCCTGACGCGCGACCCCGCCGATGCCGACGAGCTCATCGCCGACAAGCTGCGCCGCCTGGAACAGCAGCCCGGCCTGGCCCAACCCGATTGGGATGCCTTCGCCGACATACTCGACGCCGCCGAAACGAGCGATGCCGATGCCTTCGACGAGGCCGTGCGGGGCAAGCTCTCGGGCATGCACCCCGACGACCGCCCCGACTGGCCGCGCATGGACCGCATGATCGACGAGCGCCTGACGCTCGGCGGCCACCTGCGCCGCTACCGCGTGCCCGAGGTGGTGGTGGCCCTGCTCTTCCTCTTTACCTTCTTCCCCTACGTCCAGCTCTGGACCCCCGGCACCGACTGGTGGCGCCTGCCCGTCAGCTGGTTCGACGACGAAACGGCCGGCCCCGCCAACGCTGGCATGCCGCCCCCGGCACGGACGGCAGCCCAGAAACCCCTCGCCACCATACCCGAGCACTTGCCGGTCACGGTGCCCGGCCTTTCGGCAAATGCCACCCACGAGGCGCTGCCCGCGCGCCCGGCCCCGTCTGCTGCCGACCGCATTGGCGCGCCCGCGCGCCCCGTCGTCGGTGTCACGCCGCCCGCACGCCGCATAGAGGAAAAGGTGCGCCTGGCCACGGCCGCACCCTCGTCGCCGCTGGACCGCGACGATCTGCTCGCCTCGCTCGAGACGGCCATGTCCAACCTCCAGGCTGAAGGCACCCTCGAAGCCGCGCTGCCCCTCGTCGGTGCTGCCACGCGCAAGCACGTGCGCTTGGCCCTGGTCACCGCCACCGACGTCAACTTCGTGGTGTCGCCCTACGACCCTGTCTTCGGCACGCCTTCCGACACCACGCTGGCCGTAGGCTACGGCGGCGGCCTCATGGTGGCCGTCCAGCGCAACCGCTGGGAGTGGGAGACGGGCCTGCTCTACACCTTCAAGCGCTACACGCCCAACACGCCGCGCCAGCTGCTGGGCTCGCTCGAGTACCTGGTGGAAGAAAACTTCGACGGCATCCAGCTCGACATCCTGCAGGTGCCCCTGCACGTGCGCCACAACATCTGGTGGCACCCCAATTGGAGCTTCTGGATGCATGCCGGCGCCTCGGCCCATCTCGTGCTGAACCCCTATTACGACATCCGTCATCGCGAGGTGACGCCGCTGTTGGCCACCATTCCATCATCGGAAAAGGACCCGGGCGAAGTGCTCGAGCAGTCGCGCCTGCGCGAGAAAGAATTTCCCATCGGCCTGCTGCAGGGCGGCAGCCTCCACGACAACTCGTGGCTGACGCTCAACCTCGGCCTGGGCGTCGAGCGCCACTTCACCGACCGCCTCAGCCTCATGGCCCAGCCCGCCATCCAGTACGACCTCACCACGCGCGGCTTCGGTCCCAACGCCGACCGCCTGCACGCCCTCTCCCTCTGGATGGGCCTGCGCTGGAGGGTGGATTGAGC
>CAYNYN010000012.1:0-23490 GCA_964401445.1 uncultured Saprospiraceae bacterium
TCAGTTGCACCCCAGATCCTCACGCGACTGCGGATCGTTGTTGGGGAAGCACTGCCCCGAGAGGATGGCCTGCGGCTGGTAGCGCATCAGGTCGGGATCGCGCAGTGCCGACTCGAGGAAAGCCGTGATGTCGTCTATCTCCTGCGCGGTGAGGTTGAGCGGCTTGAAGCCCTCGGCCAGTTGCGACACGGGCACGTTGGGGTTTTCGGGTACCGCCTCGTTTTTGTAGGCCACCACGTCGCGCAGGCTGGTGAAGCTGGCGCCGTGGCCGTAGAAGGGCGAGTCGGCCAGGTTGTACAGCTGGGGCACCTTGAACTTGTACATGTCTTCGGTGCGGCCGGTGAAGCCGCCGCGTCCCAGGTTGGCGGGGGCGTCGGGGCCCGCCTGGAAGACGGTGTTGGGGTTTTCGTACAGGTCCTTCATGCCGATGGCGTGAAACTCCATTTTGGCCAGCGAGGGTCCGTTGTGGCAGGTGTAGCATTCCGCCTTGCCGAAGAAAAGGACGGCGCCCCGCTTTTCCTGATCGGTCATGGCCTGGCGGTCGCCGCGCAGCCACTGCTGGAAGGGCGCCCTGTTGGCGATGAGCGTGCGCTCGTAGGCGGCGATGGCCAGTCCGGCGTGCTCGCGGTCGTAGCGCTGGGGCGCAGGCACGTCGGGGAAGGCCTGGTCGAACAGGGTCTTGTAGCCGAGCGTGTCCACGATGGTTTCGTTGATCATCATGCGGTGCACCTCGAGTCCGGCGATGGCCTGCGTCTCGAGGCCTTGGTAGCCCAGGTGGTTGGTGGCCGGCGGCGTGCCGTCGGTCCATTTGTCTTCGGTGCCCAGGTTGTCGCCCACGCCACCCAGCTTGCCGTCCCACAAGACCAGTTCCTGCCAGGCCAGATTCATGGATGAGGGCGTGCGTATCGGCTGCACGTCCAGCTCTTCGGGCAGGTAGTCGGGGCGGGGCGTGCGTCCTTCGCCGTGCTGCCCGAAGCCCATGCCCCCTTCGGAGATGCCCTGATGGCGGCCTGCCTGGAAGCCGGCGGCGGCGAAGTGGCAGGTAGCACACGAATAGGTGCCTTTGCCAATGGGCTTCATGGGCGCCAGGGCCAGCCCCGTTTCGTGGTAGAGCAGGCGGCCCAGGGCCACCTTGGCTGCCGTGAGCGGGTTCTTCGGGTCTTGCGGGATGCGGTCGAAGTCGTCGCTGTCGGGCAGCAGGTAAAAGTCGGGGCCGACGCCTTCGGAGGCGTTGACGAGCGCCTGTTCGAGCTGGGTGTCGAGGCTGTCGGTGCTCGGGGCCGGGTCTTTGGTGCACGATTGCAGCCCCAGGGCAGCTACCGAGATGAGCAAAATCGGGAGGCGTAAGTTCATGATGATGGGGTTTTGTCGCGTTTGGCTTTTGCAAAACAAATATTGTGCGCAACCATGCGATCCTGTCGCATTATTTCTGGCCAAACATAGCCTGCCGGCAGATTTTCTTGTGAAAATGCGCCGTTTTTTCTGGCCTGTTTGGCAAAGGGCGCGGAAGTGGCAGAGCAACAGGAAAATATTTGCGCGGCAGTTTGCAGAATTTTTCCCGAAAGTGCTACCTTTGCGTTCGCTTTTCGCCGAGGTGTTTCCTGTTCGTAGAGGAAAGCCTTGAAGCATAAGGCAAAGGGCACCTGTGCCGGGTGCATTTTTTGTTTGAAGCAAACTTTCAGAATCGAACCGGAAAATATTCGCTCAGTATGCCTACGATCAATCAGTTGGTTCGCAAGGGTCGCAAGAAAGTGGTGACCAAGAGCAAATCGCGCGCACTGGACGGCTGTCCGCAGCGTCGTGGCGTATGCACCCGTGTGTACACCACCACGCCGAAGAAGCCGAACTCGGCGCTGCGTAAAGTGGCCAAGGTGCGCCTCACCAATGGCACCGAGGTGATCGCCTACATCCCCGGTGAAGGGCACAACCTTCAGGAGCACTCCATCGTGCTGGTGCGCGGTGGTCGTGTGAAGGACCTGCCGGGTGTGCGCTACACCATCGTTCGCGGTGCGCTCGACACGGCCGGCGTGGCCGACCGCAAGCAAAGCCGCTCGCGCTACGGTACCAAGCGTCCCAAGAAGTAAATTGATGTAATGTTAGTCGTGTAGCTAACCGCTTACGCTCAAAACTCAATCCTGACATGAGAAAAAGAAAACCAAAACCAAGAGTCCTTGCGCCCGATCCCCGCTACGGTGATCCCATGGTGACGCAGTTCGTCAACAACATGATGTGGGAAGGCAAGAAGAGCACGGCCTTCCGCGTGTTCTACAAGGCCATGGACATCGTCAAGGAGCGGACCAAGGAGAACGAATACGAGATCTGGAAAAAGGCGCTCAACAACGTCATGCCTCAGGTAGAGGTGCGCAGCCGCCGGATTGGCGGTGCCACGTTCCAGATTCCTGTGGAAATCCGTCCTGCACGCCGCATCTCGGTAGGAATGAAGTGGCTGATTCGTTTTGCGCGCCAGCGCAGCGGCAAAGGCATGGCCGAAAAGCTGGCTGCCGAAATCATGGCTGCAAGCCGCGGTGAAGGCGCTGCCGTAAAGCGCAAGGAAGACACCCACAAGATGGCAGAATCGAACCGCGCATTCGCACATTTCCGTGTTTGATTTGTTATCTTGTTGACATTTTATCCAATTTATTTTTTCAAAAAGCGACATGGCAAAGGATCTCAGATTTCTCAGGAATATCGGTATTGCCGCGCACATCGACGCCGGAAAAACGACGACGACCGAGCGCATCCTCTACTATACCGGTCTGAGCCACAAGATTGGCGAGGTGCACGAAGGTGCAGCCACGATGGACTGGATGGAGCAGGAGCAGGAGCGCGGTATTACCATCACCTCTGCTGCGACCAAGACGCAGTGGAACTATCGCGGTCAGAAATACACCATCAACATCATCGACACGCCGGGTCACGTGGACTTCACCGTAGAGGTGGAGCGTTCGCTGCGCGTGCTCGACGGCGTGGTGGCTCTGTTCTGTGCCGTCTCGGGCGTAGAGCCCCAGTCGGAAACGGTATGGCGCCAGGCCAACAAGTACCGCGTGCCGCGTCTGGGCTTCGTCAACAAGATGGACCGCAGCGGTGCCGACTTCTTCAACGTGGTCAACGACGTGCGTGAGAAGCTGGGTGCCAATCCCATTCCCCTTCAGGTGCCCATCGGCGCCGAAGAGCGCTTCCGCGGCGTGGTGGACCTCATCGAGAACGAGGCCATCATCTGGAACGATGCCGACCAGGGCATGACCTACGAGGTAGTGCCCATCCCCGAAGACCTGCAGGCCACGGTGGACGAGTACCGCGAGAAGCTGCTCGAAGCCATCGCCGAGTACGACGACACCCTGATGGAGAAATACTTCGAAGATCCCGACAGCATCTCGGCTGACGAGATCCGCGAAGCCATCCGCAAGGCCACGATCGACATGAAGATCATCCCGATGCTTTGCGGCTCGGCCTTCAAGAACAAGGGTGTACAGCGTCTGCTCGACGCCGTGTGTGCGTTCCTGCCTTCGCCGCTGGACGTACCGCCTGTAACGGGTATCAACCCCAAGACGGAGGAAGAGGAAATCCGCCGTCCGTCGCTGGAAGATCCCTTCACGGCCCTGGCGTTCAAGATTGCCACCGACCCCTACGTAGGTCGTCTGTGCTACATGCGCGTGTACTCGGGCAAGCTGGATGCCGGCTCGTACGTGCTCAATACGCGCACCAACAACAAGGAGCGCATCTCGCGTCTGTACCAGATGCACGCCAACAAGCAGAACCCCATCGACGTGGTCGAGGCCGGCGACATCGCCGCTGCCGTGGGCTTCAAAGATATCCGTACGGGCGACACGCTCTGCGATCCGGAACACCCCATCGTGCTGGAGAGCATGACCTTCCCCGAGCCGGTGATCGCCGTGGCCGTAGAGCCCAAGTCGCAGAAGGACGCCGACAAGCTGGGCATGGCACTGGCCAAGCTGGCCGAAGAAGACCCGACCTTCCGCGTGCGCTTCGACGAGGAGACCAACCAGACCATCATCAGTGGTATGGGTGAGTTGCACCTCGAGATCATCGTCGATCGCCTGCGCCGCGAGTTCAAGGTCGAGTGCAACCAGGGCCAGCCCCAGGTGAACTACAAGGAAGCGCTGACCAAGACCGTGACGCACCGCGAGCGCCTGAAGAAGCAGACGGGTGGTGCCGGTCTGTTCGCCGACATGGAATTCGAGCTGGGTCCTGCCGATCCCGAGTTCCTCGAGAGCGAAGAGTTCAAGAGCGGCAAGGAGAAGCTCCAGTTCGTCTGGGACATCTTCGGTGGCGCCATCGACAAGAACTTCATGAAGCCGATCATGGATGGCTTCAAGGCCATGATGGAGAACGGCGTGCTGGCCGGCTATGCCATCGACTCGATGAAGGTGCGCGTGTACGACGGTTCGATGCACCCGGTGGACTCGAAGCCCATCGCCTTCGAACTGTGTGCCAAGGAAGGCTTCCGCAATGCCGCACCCAAAGCCGGTCCCGTACTGCTCGAGCCCATCATGAAGCTCGAGGTGGTGACGCCGGAAGAATACGTGGGTGCCGTGATCGGCGACCTGAACCGTCGCCGCGGTATTCCGAAGAGCCAGGAGCCGCGCATGGGCGGTGCCGTAGCCATCCAGGCCGAGGTGCCCCTCGCCGAGATGTTCGGTTACGTGACCACGCTGCGGACCATCACTTCGGGCCGCGCCAACTCGACCATGGAATTCTCGCACTACGCCGAAGCGCCTGCCAACATCGCCAAGGAGGTGATCGAAAAGGCCAAAGGCGAAGTGAAAGTGTAACTGACGCATACCCCCGGAGCCAGGGTCAAATGGCTCCACTTTTTTTTGTCCATATTCAAGGTTCAAAATCAGTCAATAATCTACAAGAGGCATGAATCAGAAGATCAGAATCAAGCTGCGTTCGTACGACCACAATCTCGTGGACAAGTCCACCGAGAAGATCGTCAAGACGGTGCGCAGCACAGGTGCGGTTGTGACTGGCCCGATTCCGCTGCCCACGAAGAAGGAGATCTTTACCGTGCTGCGCTCGCCGCACGTGAACAAGAAATCTCGTGAGCAGTTCCAGTTGCGCACCCACAAGCGCCTGATCGAGATCTACACCCCGACGCCCAAGACGGTCGAAGAGCTGTCGAAGCTGGAGCTGCCGGGTGGGGTAGACATCCAGGTCAAACTGATGTAATCCGGATTTTGTGCGAGGCTCCGCTGGTTCCCGGTGGGAATCATGAGCTACCGAGCAGGCGGATTTCCCGAGGCATCACAACCTGCCACGCGCAGCGTGCCCCGGGCTTCCGCCAAACCCGAAACGGGAATTGCCTTGCCGGCAAAGTGAGGGCTGGCCATGAGCAACTACACTTTTTTATGCAAAAACGTGCAGATTGCTTGTAACTCAGCCCAAAAGCCGTAAATTTGCGCGCCCTTTTCGCCGGCAGGTCCAGGCAAGCGCCTTTCGGGCTTCAGAATCCTGAACCTTAAGTCAAAAATCTATTTCTGATGAACGGTCTTATTGGCAAGAAAATCGGCATGACCAGCATCTTCGACGATGCGGGCCGCAATATACCCTGCACCGTGATCCAGGTTGGGCCTTGTGTGGTGACGCAGGTGAAAACGGTGGACACCGACAAGTACGACGCCATTCAGTTGGCATTCGACGAAGCAAAGGAGAAGAACGTGACCCGCCCCATGCAGGGCCACTTCGCCAAGGCCGGCACCACGCCCAAGCGCAAGCTGGTCGAGTTCCGCGACTTCGACGCCGTGCAGAAGCAGCTCGGTGAGGAGGTGCGCGTGGAAGAAGTCTTCCAGGAAGGCGACACCATCAATGCCGTAGGCATCAGCAAGGGCAAGGGCTTCCAGGGCGTCGTCAAGCGTCATGGCTTCGGCGGTGTGGGTCAGCGCACCCACGGTCAGCACAACCGCGAGCGCGCTCCCGGTTCGATCGGTGCGTCGTCGTATCCCTCGCGCGTGTTCAAGGGTATGCGCATGGCCGGCCGCATGGGCGGTGCCCGCGTCAAGGTGCGCAACCTCAAGGTGGTGCGCATCTTCCCCGAGAAGAACCTGATGCTGGTGAAGGGTGCAGTGCCGGGCCACAATGGGTCCTATGTGATTCTGGAGAAGAAGTAAGAATCCGCCCAACCACTTTCAGACTTTGATTTGCGCCCCCTGGGGCGTGCTCATATCAAAACCTGTGTTCGATGAAAATCGATGTGCTCAATATCCAAGGCGAAAAAACGGGTCGCCAGGTAGAGTTGCCGGATGAAATCTTTGGCATCGAGCCCAACCAGCACGTCATGTGGCTGGCCGTGAAGCAATACCTCGCCAACCAGCGTCAGGGGACGCACAAGGCCAAGGAGCGCAATGAGGTGTCGGGTTCGACGCGCAAGCTCAAGCGCCAGAAGGGTACCGGTACGGCCCGCTTCGGCGACATCAAGAACCCGCTGTTCCGCGGTGGTGGTCGGGTGTTCGGCCCGCGTCCGCGCGACTACAGCTTCAAGCTCAACAAGAAAGTAAAGCGGCTGGCCCGCAAGTCGGCCTTCTCGGCCAAGATGGCCGATGGCGCCGTAGTCGTGGTGGAAGATTTCACCTTCGAGGCGCCCAAGACCAAGGCCATGGTAGAGGTGCTGCGCAATCTGGATGCCTACGGCAAAAAGGCGCTGGTCGTCACGCCCGACGTGGATCAGAAGGTGTACCTCTCGACGCGCAACATCCCCAAGGCACAGGTGATGCGCGCCCAGGATGTGCACACCTACGCCATCCTCGATGCCGACAAGGTCATCCTGTCGGAGCATTCGATCGAGAAGATCGTCGAAACTTTTGCCGACAAGGCGAAGGAAACGGCCAACGCCTGAGTGCCATAGCGGCCTCGGAAGCCACGTTGAACCATTAACGCTAAACGTCAAACGAGAATAATGGCCAAGCAAATCCTGATTCGTCCGATCATCACGGAAAAAGCGACGCAGCTTGCCGAAGACCAGGGCAAGTACAGCTTCGTGGTGGACAAGCGCGCCAACAAGATCGAGATCAAGAAGGCCGTCGAAGACTTCTACAACGTGAAGGTGCAGTCGGTCAACACCCATATCCTGCCGGCCAAGGCCAAGCGTCGGAACACGCGCAGCGGTGTGCTGCTCGGGCGTGTGTCGGGCTACAAGAAGGCCATCGTGACGCTGGCACCGGGTGAAGAGATCGATTTCTACGGCGACATCTAATTCAATTGTACACTACAGGCGTCAGGCCTGAAAAAATACAGGACAATGCCAACCAAGAAGTTCAAACCGGTCACGCCGGGTACTCGCTTTCGGATAGGCAATGCTTTTGCCGAGCTGACGACGGACAAGCCCGAGAAGAGCTTGTTGGCGCCGATTTCCAAGTCGGGTGGCCGCAACAACGAGGGCCATCGCACGGTGCGCTATCGTGGCGGCGGGCACAAGCGTCGCTATCGCGTCATCGACTTCAAGCGCGACAAGGAAGGCGTTCCCGGCAAGGTGCGTTCGATCGAGTACGATCCCAACCGTTCGGCCTGGATTGCCCTGATCGTCTATGCCGATGGTGAGAAGCGCTACATCCTGGCACCCCAGGGCCTGAAGGTGGGCGACGAAGTGATTGCAGGCAAGGGTGCGCCCCCCAACACGGGCAATGCCCTGTACCTCAAGGAGGTGCCCCTCGGTTCCATCATCCACGCCATCGAGCTGACGCCGGGCAAGGGCGCGGCACTGGCCCGTTCGGCAGGTACCTACGCCACGCTGCTGAGCCGCGAGGACCGTTACGCCGTCATCAAGCTGCCCAGTGGCGAGGTGCGCCGCGTGCTGCTCACCTGCAAGGCCACGATGGGTGTGACGTCGAACCCCGACCACGGCCTCGAAGTATTGGGTAAGGCCGGTCGCAAGCGCTGGCTCGGCCGCCGTCCGCGCACGCGTGGCGTAGCCATGAACCCGGTCGATCACCCCATGGGTGGTGGCGAAGGCAAGGCCTCGGGTGGTCATCCGCGCTCGCGCAATGGTCTGTATGCCAAGGGTCAGAAGACGCGCAATCCGAAGAAGGCGTCGAGCAAGCTGATCATCTCGCGCCGCAAGAAGTGATGAATGAGTGCAGCGGCCGCGAGGCGCCTGCAAGGACTGATTTTCCGAAAGGAAGAAAAATTCAAATAAACCAGCAACAATGGCTCGTTCGATCAAAAAAGGCCCCTACGTATTCCACAAGCTGCTCAAGAAAGTGCAGAAGGCACAGGAGTCGGGTCGCAAGAGCGTGATCAAAACCTACTCGCGTGCCTCGATGATCATCCCCGACATGGTGGGTCTGACCATCGCCGTACACAACGGCAAGACCTTCGTGCCGGTGTTCATCACGGAAAACATGGTGGGCCACAAGCTGGGTGAGTTTGCACCCACGCGCACCTTCCGCGGCCACGCAGGCAACCGCAAGAAGTAATGCCCGAACCGTCGGGTATTCGAGGAATCGAAGAATCGAAAGGTCGAGCCCCGCAAGCCCGGCCCCGAAACCTGGCCGCGACAAGGCCTGATTCATTCGCTACTTTAGTTAATCAAGAAATACAATGGAAGCAGTAGCCAAATTGAGAAACTGTCCCATGTCGGCGCGCAAGATGCGCCTGGTGGCTGACAACATCCGCGGCAAGGACGTGGCCACCGCCCTCGATATCCTGCGCTTCAGCAAGCGCGAGGGCGCCTACTGGCTTGAGAAGGTCTTGCTGTCGGCCATCAGCAACTGGGAACAGAAGACCGGAGAGGACGCCGCCGAGTACGATCTGTACATCAAGAAGCTGCTCGTGGACGAGGGTCCTTTCCTCAAGCGCTTCCGCCCGGCACCGCACGGTCGTGCACACCGCATCCGCAAGCGCACCAACCATGTGACCATCGTGCTGGAGAACCGCGTGGAGCTCGAAGCGGCCGAAGACATGGTGACTTACGAAGAAGAGGAATAATCAAGCAACATTATCAACGGGCGCAGCCCGCGAGGCTGTAGCACAATTGCCATAAAATATGGGTCAGAAAACAAATCCGATTGGTAACCGCCTGGGAATTATCCGTGGATGGGATTCCAACTGGTTTGCTACGGGCAAGCAGTACGCTGACAACGTGATCGAAGACGAAAAGATCCGTACGTACCTCAAGGCACGTGTTCAGCGTGGTGGTATTGCCCGCGTCATCATCGAGCGCTCGCTCAAGCGCATCACCGTCACCATTCACACCTCGCGTCCGGGTATCGTCATCGGTCGCGGTGGCAGTGAGGTGGACAAGATCCGCGAGGAGCTGCGCAAGCTGACGGGCAAGGACGTGCAGATCAACATCATCGAGATCCGCAAGCCCGAGCTCGACGCCAATGTCGTGGCCGACAGCATTGCCCGCCAGATCGAAAACCGCGTCAACTACCGCCGTGCCACCAAGGCTGCCATCAAGGACACCATGCGTGCCGGCGCCGAGGGCATCAAGGTGCGTATCTCGGGTCGTCTGAACGGCGCCGAGATGTCGCGCACGGAAGAGTACAAGGACGGCCGCACGCCGCTGCACACCTTCCGCGCCGATATCGACTATGCCCTGGACGAGGCGCTGACGGTCTATGGCAAGATCGGCGTGAAGGTCTGGATCTGCCGCGGCGAGGTGCTCGGCAAGCGCGACCTGTCGCCCAATGCCGGCCTGACGACCAAGCGCGACCGCCGTGGTGGTCGTGGTGGTGAGCGTCGCGGTGGTCGTGGCGATCGCCGGGGTGGGGGCCGCCGCCGTTGATGTGCGGTGGCACAATATCCCCGATCGTGCGCAAAAGAGCGCGTGCAGGCGTATGATTTTCAGCCAAAACGCCTTACCTTTGCCACGCTTTTTCGGAAGGGTATTCCGCTTCGCGACAAACGTAGCGTAAAGCCTTACAAATCAGCATGATGCCGCCGCTGGCGGTTCTTTTTTCAAAATACCACAGAGATGCTTCAGCCTAAGAGAACAAAATACCGCAAGCAGCAGAAGGGCCGCAACAAGGGGAAAGCCGTCCGGGGGCATTTGGTTTCGTTCGGCTCGTATGGCCTGAAGGCAGTGACGGGCGGTCGGATCACCAACCGCCAGATCGAGGCGGCTCGTATCGCCATGACGCGCCACATGAAGCGTGAAGGTAAAGTGTGGATCCGCATCTTCCCCGACAAGCCGATCACGGCCAAGCCGCAGGAAGTGCGGATGGGTAAGGGTAAAGGTGCGCTGGACCACTGGGTGGCCGAAGTCGAACCGGGCCGCATCATGTTTGAGATCGATGGCGTACCCTATGAGACGGCTGCCGAGGCCCTGCGCCTGGCTGCCCAGAAACTGCCGGTGCTGACGAAGATTTCGGTGCGCCCGGATTTGCTGAACCTGTAAAAAGCTGAATCGTAATGGCTTCCAAAAAATTTCTCGAACTGCAAGGGTTTACCGACGAGCAACTGACGGCCGAGCTGGAGGACCTCCAGGCGCAGTATCAGCGCCTGAAGTTCGACCATGCCGTCAAGGGCCTCGACAACCCGATGGTGCTGCGCGAAATGCGTCGCGACATTGCACGCCTGCACACCGAAATCCGCCGTCGCCAGCTTGCAGCCATGAGCGAAGAGCAACTGGCCAAGCGCAGCAAGCTGCGTGCACGCCGCGCCCGCATCAAGAAACGCAAATAAACCATTGGCCCTCGCGGGGGCACAAGATAATCAAGCATGCAAGTAGCAAATTCGAATAGCATGGCCGAAAGAAAACTCAGAAAGACGCGCGTAGGCACTGTCGTTTCCAACTCGATGGACAAGACCATCAGTGTGCTGGTAGAGCGTCGGGTAAAGCACCCCATTTACGGCAAGTACCTGACCAAGTCGAAGAAGTACCTGGCACACGACGAGAAGAACGAGTGCAATGTGGGCGACAAGGTGCGCATCATGGAAACCCGCCCGCTGAGCCGCCGCAAGTGCTGGCGTCTGGTAGAAATTATTGAACGCGCCAAGTAAGGCTTCCAAAAAGCAAAACAACCATGATCCAGCAAGAGACCCGCTTGAAAGTAGCTGATAACAGTGGCGCCAAAGAGGTGCTGTGTATCCGCGTGTTGGGTGGCTCGAAGCGTCGGTACGCTTCGGTGGGCGACGAAATCGTGGTGACGGTCAAGACGGCCACGCCCGGCGGTATCAAGAAAGGCACCGTGTCCAGAGCCGTCGTCGTGCGCACCCGCAAGGAAGTGCGTCGCAAGGATGGCTCCTACATCCGCTTCGACGACAATGCCGTGGTTCTGCTCAATGCGGCCGGCGAGCCGCGCGGCACGCGCATCTTCGGGCCCGTGGCCCGCGAACTGCGCGAAAAGGACTACATGCGTATCGTGTCGCTGGCACCCGAAGTGCTCTGACGACCACTGGCGCCTGTTGCAGCCCATTACTGAACTCGAAACCTGCTATATAAAATGAGCAAGAAAGCCAAAAAGACGCGTTTCGCACCCAAGCTCCACATCAAGAAGGGAGACCGCGTGCGTGTGATCGCCGGCGATTACAAGGGCGCCGAAGGGGAAGTGCTGGAAGTATTTCCCAAGAAGAACCGCGCCATTGTGGACAATGTCAATATCGTCAAGAAGCATCAGAAGCCGACTCAGGACAACCCCGGCGGCATCGTCGAGATGCCGGCCCCGGTACACGTGTCCAACCTGATGCTGCTCGACCCCAAGACCGGCGAGCCGACCCGCGTGGGCCGCAAACTGGTCGATGGCAAGCTGGTGCGCTATTCGAAAAAAACTGGTGAAATAATCAAGTGATGAAGTACATACCTCGTCTCAGAAAGAAATATCAGGAAGAAGTCGTGCCAGCCATGATGGAGGAGTTCAAGTACGACTCCGTCATGGAGGTGCCGCGCCTGGTGAAGATCTGCATCAACCAGGGTCTGGGTGCTGCCACGCAGGACAAGAAGATCGTCGATGTGGCCATCGAAGAGCTGACGGCCATCGCCGGCCAGCGCGCCGTGCCTACCAAGGCCAAGCGCTCGGTGTCGAACTTCAAGCTGCGCGAAGGCATGACCATCGGGGCACGCGTGACGCTGCGTCGCGAGCGCATGTGGGACTTCCTCGATCGCCTCATCTCGGTGGCGCTGCCTCGTGTGCGCGACTTCCGCGGTGTGAGCGACAAGAGCTTCGACGGTCGCGGCAACTACTCGATGGGCATCCAGGAGCAGATCATCTTCCCGGAAATCGACATGGACAAGGTGACGCGCATCAACGGCATGGACATCACCATCGTGACCACCGCCAAGACCGATGCCGAAGCCTACCGCCTGCTCGAGCTGCTGGGCATGCCGTTCAAGGGCAAAGGACAGTCGAACTAATTGCAAAAGAATCAAGCTGAAATACAATGGCAAAGAAATCAGTAATCGCCAGGGAACGCAAGCGCGAACGCATGGTGGCCAAGTACGCCGAGCTGCGCAAGCGCCTCAAGGAAGAAGGCAACTACGAGATGCTGGACAAGCTGCCGCGCAATGCCTCGCCGGTACGCCTGCACAACCGTTGCCGCCTCACCGGCCGCCCCAAGGGCTACATGCGCAAGTTTGGCCTGTGCCGGGTGAAGTTCCGCGAGATGGCGCTCCAGGGCAAGATTCCGGGCATCACGAAGGCTTCGTGGTAAGCCCCACCTTCGGGTAACAACCTATTTATCAACAGATCGAGGTTCGAGTTTGGAGTTATCGGTTTGTGCTGGAAGCTTCAAACGGCTGAACTCTAAACCTTGAAAAAAATGGCAGTAACAGATCCTATAGCAGACTATCTGACGCGCATCCGCAATGCGCAGCAGGCCCGCCACCGCATCGTGGAGATCCCTGCATCCAAGCTCAAGAAAGCCATCACGGAAATCCTGTACGATCAGGGCTACATCCTCAAGTACAAGTTCGAAGATGTGCCCGGCAAGGCCGGCATCATCAAGATCGCGTTGAAGTACGACCCTGTGACGGGCGAGCCGGTCATTCGCGGCCTGAAGCGCGTCAGCAAGCCCGGCCTGCGCCAGTATGCGGGCGTCAAGGAGTTGCCGCGTGTGATCAACGGCCTGGGCATCGCCATCATCTCGACCTCGAAGGGCGTGATGACCGACAAGCAGGCACGCAAGGAGAACGTGGGCGGCGAAGTGCTGTGCTACGTGTACTGATAAAAGGATACGGCCCTATCGGCCTTCTTTTTTGGCGAAAGCCTTATTCTCTCAGCAAGGAAAAATCAAGATACGATGTCACGAATAGGTAAGGCCCCCATTCCGGTGCCGCAGGGTGTGGAAGTGACGGTGAGCAAGGGCAATCTGGTCACGGTCAAGGGTCCCAAAGGCACCCTGACGCAGCAGGTGGATCCCGACCTGACGATCGAGATCGCCGACGGCGAGATCCGCGTCAAGCGGCCCACCGACAGCAAGCGTCACCGCTCGATGCACGGTCTGTATCGCTCGCTGCTGGCCAACATGGTCGAGGGCGTGTCGAAGGGCTTCGTCAAGGAGCTCGAGCTGGTGGGTGTGGGTTATCGCGTGGCCAATACGGGCCAGCTGCTCGAGCTGACGCTCGGCTACTCGCACCCCATCTACTTCGTGCTGCCCGACGAGGTGAAGGTGGAGACCAAGATGGAGAAGGGTAAGAACCCCTACATCCGCCTCGAGTCGCACGACAAGCAACTGGTAGGGCAGGTGGCTGCAAAAATCCGCTCGTTCCGCAAGCCCGAGCCGTACAAGGGCAAAGGTATCCGTTACGTGGGCGAGGAGATTCGCCGCAAGGCCGGCAAGACGGCTGCCAAGTAAGCATCGGGCTTCGGCCGCTGAGTATATCTGGAATATCTGCGTTTTGGGTCTGGCCCCAGGGCCATTCACTAAAACACTCAAATCAACAAGCAATGAGCATCGACAGGAATTTGAGAAGAAAGCGGATTCATTATCGCGTGCGCAAGAAGATCAGCGGCACGCCCGAACGTCCGCGCCTCAACATTTATCGCAGCAACCGCTATATCTACTGCCAGGTGATCGACGACGTCAACGGGCATACGCTTGCTGCAGCCACCTCGCGCGAGCTGGTCAAGGACGGCCAGAAGCTCAGCCTTACCGAGCAGGCACGCGCCGTAGGCAAGCTGATTGCCGAGCGCGCCCGTGCCAAGGGCATCGAGCATGTCGTGTTCGACCGCGGGGGCTATCTGTACCATGGCCGCGTCAAGGCGCTGGCCGATGCTGCGCGTGAGGGTGGACTGAAATTTTAACAACTAACTTCATTCGAAGACAATGGCAAAGAAAAAGGCAGGCAACGTCAAGCCTAACGAAACCGAACTCAAGGACAAGCTCGTTTACCTGAACCGGGTGGCCAAGGTGACCAAGGGTGGTCGTACCTTCAGCTTCGCTGCCGTAGTCGTCGTAGGCGACGAGAACGGCACCGTGGGCCATGGTCTGGGTAAGGCACGGGAAGTGTCGGAAGCCATTGCCAAGGCCGTGGACGACGCCAAGAAGAACCTGGTGAAGGTGCCGGTATACAAGGGCACCATCCCGCACGAGCAGGTAGGCAAATACGGCGCTTCGCGCGTGCTGATCAAGCCTGCTGCCGACGGTACCGGTGTGATTGCCGGTGGTGCCATGCGTGCCGTGCTCGAGAGCGCCGGCATCCACAACGTATTGGCCAAGTCGCTGGGCTCGTCCAACCCGCACAACGTGGTCAAGGCCACCATCGACGCGCTGCTGAAGCTGCGCAGCCCCATCGAGGTGGCACGTCAGCGCGGCGTCGATCTGGACAAGGTATTCAACGGCTAAATGGGTCCCTGCTACGGCAGCGACCATGTTCGTGGCTGAACTGATACTTTCGCACGCTGTCGTACGGCTCATGGCCATCGACAGGGTTCGTCAAAAAACATAAGGATGAAAAAGATCAAGATCACTCAGGTGCGCAGCGCCATCGACCGGCCCAAAGACCAGAAGGCCACGCTCCGGGCGCTGGGCCTGCGCAAGATGCACCAGACGGTAGAGAAAGAAGCCACCCCGCAAATCATGGGCATGGTGGCCAAAGTGAGCCATCTGGTCAAAGTGGAAGAAGTTTAATTTGTACCTTGGGGCGCTGCTTCCGGGTATCACCAGAAAAACATAGCGAAGCAATGAAATTGCACGATCTGAAACCGGCTAAAGGTGCTGTCAAGCGCGATCGTCGTCTGGGCCGTGGCCAGGGTTCTGGCAAAGGTGGCACCGCCACGCGTGGTCACAAGGGCGACAAGTCGCGTTCGGGCTTCAAGAACAAGCGCAACTTCGAAGGTGGCCAGATGCCGCTGCAGATGCGCCTGCCCAAGCGTGGCTTCCACAGCCGCAACCGCGTCGAATACGTACCGCTCAACCTGGAGCGTCTGCAAGCCATTGCCGACAAGTATCAGGTGACCACCATCGATCCCGAAATGCTCAAGAAGCTGGGCATCATCGGGAAGAACGATCGCGTGAAGGTGTTGGCGCGCGGTGAGCTGAACGTCGCGCTTCAGGTGACCGCTCATGCTGCCTCCGAGAGCGCCAAAAAAGCCATCGAAGAGAAAGGCGGCACAGTCACTATCCTCTGAACGTACACGGAGCGAGCCTGACACGGCTCGCTTTTTGTGCGCATGGCCTGCGCAGGCTTGTACAAATAGCTGCAAATGAAAAAGTTAATCACTACCATTCAGAATATCTGGAAGATCGAAGAGTTGCGCACGCGCATCCTCTTCACGCTGGGAATGATCTTCGTCTATCGCTTCGGTTCGTTTGTGGTGTTGCCGGGTGTGGTGCCTTCCAAGCTGGAAGCAGCCAGTGCCGGATCGACCAACGACCTGCTGGGCCTGATCAACGTGTTTACCGGTGGTGCCTTCAACAACGCCTCGGTATTCGCTCTTGGTGTGATGCCCTACATCACGGCCTCGATCATCGTGCAGCTGCTCGGCTTTGCCGTGCCCTACTTCCAGCGTTTGCAGCAGAAGGAAGGCGAGTCGGGCCGCAAGAAGCTCAACCAGATCACCCGCATGCTCACGCTGGCCATCACGCTGGTGCAGGGCGGGGGCTATCTGACGTATCTGAACGCGCAGGGCGCCGTGGACCCCACGCTGCCCAGCGGCATCTTCTGGGCTTCCAACATCATCATCCTCTCGGCCGGCACCATCTTCGCCATGTGGCTGGGTGAGCGCATCACCGATAAGGGCGTGGGCAACGGTATCTCGCTGCTCATCACCGTCGGTATCATCGCCTCGCTGCCGCTGGCCATCGTGGCCGAATTCGAGCTGCAGCTCGCCGGCAGCGGTATGATCATCTTCGTGCTCGAGCTGGCACTGATGTACGTCATCGTCATGGCTACGGTGCTGATCGTGCAGGGCGTGCGCAAGATCCCCATCCAGTTTGCCAAGCGCATGGTGGGGCGGGGCGCTACGGCCATGCCCGCAGCCGGTGTGCGCGACTTCATCCCCATCAAGGTAAATGCCGCCGGTGTGATGCCGATTATCTTTGCCCAGGCTCTGATGTTTTTGCCGGCAACGCTGGCCCAGTTCATTGCCGGCGACGACGCCACCCTCGCTTCGAGTGGCCTGCTGCGCACCCTCACCAATCCCTATTCGCTGGCATCGAGCATCATCACGTTCCTGCTCGTCGTCGTGTTCACGTATGTGTACACGGCCCTGATCGTCAACCCGCAGCAGTATGCCGAATACCTGAAGCGCCAGAACGCTTTCATCCCCGGCGTCAAGCCTGGCAAGCCGACGGCTGACTTCATCGACGCTGTCGTGACGCGCATCACGCTGCCCGGTTCGATCTTCCTGGGCTTCATCGCCATCATCCCGGCAATTGCCGTCTCGGCAGGCGTGAACCCGACCTTTGCGCGCTTCTTCGGGGGTACCTCGATGCTCATCCTCGTAGCCGTGGTGCTCGATACCCTGCAGCAGGTGGAGAGCCATCTGCTCATGCGCCGCTACGACGGCCTCGTCAAGTCGGGCCGCATCCAGGGCCGCAGCCGCATGCAGGGCATTGGCGCCAGCATGTAAGGCACATGCGCGAGGTGCAGACATAGAAACGACTCGGAGAAAGTCGTGCCGTGCCAGGAGAGCCACTTCAGCGCGTCACGACTTTCTTTTTTGTCAAAATATTGACGGTCAATCTGTTTGCCTTTCGGCAAACCATGTCCGGGGACAGGTGTTAGGCACAGGTGGCTGCCGGGGAGATGCCGGAGGCCCCATTTCCCCAAAAGATGATTTTACACACATGGTGTACTACAAGACAGAAGAAGAAATTGCCCTGATCCGCGAGAGCTGCATGCTGGTGTGCCGCACGCTGGCGCACGTGGCGTCGCTGATACGCCCGGGCGTGACGGGCGCCGAGCTCGACCGCGAGGCCGAAACCTTCATCCGCGATCATGGCGGGGTGCCTGGCTTCAAGGGGTACCGCGGCTTTCCGGCCACGCTTTGCTTTTCGCCCAACGAGGTGGTCGTGCACGGCATCCCCGACGACAGGCCGATCGAGGAAGGCGACGTGGTGTCGGTGGACTGCGGCGTGAAGATGAACGGCTTCTATGGCGATGCGGCCTACACCTTTGCCGTGGGGCCCGTGAGCGAGGAAGTGATGCACCTGCTGCGCGTGACCAATACTTCGTTGTACAAAGGCATCGAGCAGGCAGTGGCCGGCAAGCGCCTGGGCGATATCGGCCATGCCATCCAGCACTACGTGGAGCAGGAGCACGGATACAAGGTGGTGCGCGAGCTGGTGGGGCATGGCATCGGCAAGAACCTGCACGAAGCACCGGAAGTGCCCAACTACGGCACGCGCGGCAGAGGGATGAAGCTGAAGGCGGGGCTGACCATCGCCATCGAGCCCATGGTCAACATGCAGCGCCGCCACGTGGCGCAGGCCGATGACGGCTGGACCATCTTTGCTCGCGACCGTCGCCCTTCGGCCCACTACGAGCATACGGTGGCCGTGCGGGCTGGCAAAGCCGAGTTGCTGAGCGATCACGGCCCGATCGAGGAAGCCATTGCGCAGAATGCTCATCTTCAGCCCATTGGGCTGCTCGAACCGGTGCGCTGAGCCCGGCGGCTACGGGATCGCGAAAAGAAATTTCAAGGGGTTGGAAATTAGGTGGTTTTCCGTATCTTTGCCGTCCGAAATTTGAGCTATGGCTAAACAAGAACTCATCAAGCAGGATGGTGTAATCGAAGAGGCGCTTTCCAACGCCATGTTTCGCGTGCGGTTGGAAAACGGGCACCTCATTACGGCTACCATTTCCGGCAAGATGCGCATGCACTACATCCGAATTCTTCCCGGCGACAAGGTCAAGGTGGAAATGTCGCCTTACGACCTGACGCGCGGGCGAATCATCTACCGATACAAGTAACACTCAGCTCAAAAAACGACAACTCATGAAAGTACGTGCTTCCGTGAAGAAACGCTCTGCTGACTGCAAGATCGTGCGTCGCAAGGGCCGTATCTATGTGATCAACAAGAAGAACCCGAAGTTCAAGCAACGTCAGGGTTGATTCCATCCATAAATCGAAAGAAAGACTGAATCATGGCTCGTATAGTCGGTGTTGACTTGCCAAGGAACAAAAGGGGCGTCATTGCTCTGACCTACATCTACGGTATCGGCCGCAGCCGCGCCAAGGAGATTCTGGACAAAGCCGGAATCGACGAAAACGTCAAGGTGCAGGACTGGCCCGATGAAGCCGTGCGCGAAATTGCCCGCATCATCCAGAACGAGTACAAAGTTGAGGGTGAGCTGCGCTCGGAAGTGCAGATGAACATCAAGCGCCTGATGGACATTGGCTGCTACCGCGGTCTGCGCCATCGCAAGGGTTTGCCCGTTCGCGGCCAGCGCACGCGCACCAACGCCCGTACGCGCAAGGGCAAGCGCAAGACGGTTGCCAACAAGAAGAAAGCGACCAAGTAATATTTGCCGAAAGGCATGGACATATTCGTTATTGCCAATTTGTAAACAGCTCAATTGAACAATGGCAAAAGGAAGAGGAAGAAAAGCCGCTGCCAAGAAGCGCAAGGTCAAGGTGGATCCCGAAGGATACGCCTATATCCAGGCCACTTTCAACAACATCATCATCACGCTGACCAACAAGCAGGGTCAGGTGATCTCGTGGTCGTCGGCCGGTAAGGCGGGCTTCCGGGGCTCGAAGAAGAACACGCCCTATGCGGCCCAGGTGGCTGCCCGCGACGCTGCGCGTGTAGCCCACGAGGCAGGCATGCGTTCGTGCGAGGTGCTCGTCAAAGGGCCGGGTTCGGGCCGCGAGGCGGCCATCCGCGCCATCGACTCCGAGGGCATCAAGGTGACGCGCATCAAGGACGTGACGCCCATCCCGCACAACGGTTGTCGTCCGCCCAAGCGCCGTCGCGTCTGATCCTGCGCATCCAATCCTGAATCGAAAACTTCAAACAAGACATGGCAAGATATACTGGTCCAAGAGCGAAAAAAGAGCGTGCCTTTGGCGAGCCCGTATTCGGTGGCCTGCGCGCTTCCCAGCGCAAGGCGTATGGCCCGGGGCAGCACGGCAACTCGCGCCGTCGTCGCCAGAAGTCGGAATATGCCCTTCAGCTGATGGAGAAGCAGAAGGCCAAGTACACCTACGGCCTGCTGGAGCGCCAGTTCCGCAATCTGTTCGAAAAAGCCAGCCGCCGCGGTGGCGTAACGGGTGAGGTGCTGCTCCAGTTGCTGGAGTCGCGCCTGGACAACACGGTGTACCGTCTGGGCATTGCCCCGACGCGTCGCGCTGCCCGTCAGCTCGTCTCGCACCGCCACATCCTGGTCAACGGCGTGGTAACCAACATTCCTTCGATGCTGCTGAAGCCCGGCGACGTAGTGTCGGTTCGCGGCAAGTCGCAAGGCATCGAAACGATCCGCGAGTGGGTCAATTCCAAGTCGGACGTGCGCAAGTTCGGCTGGCTGGAGTTCAACCGCGACAAGATGGAAGGCAAGTTTCTGGCCTATCCCACGCGCGATCAGATCCCTGAGAAGATCAACGAGCAGCTCATCGTCGAGCTCTATTCGAAATAATCACACGTTTTTTCGCTTTCCGGGGTGGCCTGTGCATGGTGTGCGGGTGGCCCCGGAAGCGCGTATTTCAGGGCTGGCCTGAGGAGCGCCGAGGAGGCCCGGACCGTGCAGGCACAAGGCCCATTCGCATCGGCTTCCACTTTTTTTCAAGCAATATTTATACAAGCTTATGAGCAGCGTACTCAATTTCCAGATGCCCGACAAGATCGTGATGACCAAAGCCGATGATTTCGACGGCACGTTCGAATTCAAGCCGCTGGAGCCGGGTTTTGGTCAGACCATCGGCAACTCGTTGCGTCGGGTGCTGCTTTCTTCGCTCGAAGGCTTTGCCATCTCGGCGGTGCGCATCGCCGGCGTCGAGCACGAATTTTCCACCATCAAAGGGGTGGTACAGGACGTCGTGGACATCATCCTCAACCTGAAGCAGGTGCGCCTCAAGCAGCTCATCCAGGATGAGGACATGACCGAAGAGAAGATCTACATCACGCTGAGCGGCAAGGAAGAGTTTCGCGCCGGCGATCTGGACAGCTTCACCAACGTGTTCAAGGTGATGAACCCCGATCTGCTCATCTGCCAGATGGAGCCGTTCGTCAACCTGGAGATGGAGCTGACCGTGACCAAGGGACGCGGCTACAGCCCGGCCGAAGAGAACAAGCCCAAGGACGCCGCCATCGGCGTCATCCCTATCGACGCCATCTATACGCCGATCAAGAACGTGGCCTACCGCGTGGAGAACACGCGTGTGGGGCAGCGCACCGACTACGAAAAACTGACCATCGAGATCAAGACCGATGGCACCATCCATCCCGAAGATGCCATCAAGGGCGCCTCGCGCATCCTCATCCAGCACCTGATGCTCATCACCGACGAGCACATCTCGTTCGATGAGCCGGGCAAGCGCGAGACGGGCGTGGTGGACGAGCACATCCTGCACATGCGCAAGCTGCTCAAGACGCCGCTGGAGGAGCTCGACCTCTCGGTGCGTGCCTACAACTGCCTCAAGGCCGCCAAGATCAACACCCTGGCCGACCTGGTGAAGTACGACACGCACGAGCTGCTCAAGTTCCGCAACTTCGGCAAGAAGTCGCTGGTAGAGATCGAAGAGCTGCTCCAGGAGAAGGGGCTCACCTTCGGCATGGACCTGTCGAAATACAACCTCGACGAGGAGTAATAAAAAAACAGGGATGAGCGGGCCGGGCCTGCTCATCTTCTTTTTCCGAAAGGTGCAGTAACACGAGTAGGCGCCGGCCGAAAGCGTGCTGCGAGGTTATCAAATGGTAAAACGCAACTGCAATGAGACACAACAAGAAGTTCAACCACCTGGGCCGCAAGAAGGGCCACCGCCGTGCACTGATGGCCAACCTGGCCAATGCACTCATCAAGCACAAGCGCATCACCACCACGCTGGCCAAGGCCAAAGCGCTGCGCCCCTATCTGGAGCCGCTGGTGACGCGTGCCAAGACCAACACCACGCACAACCGCCGCGTCGTGTTCAGCTACCTGCAAGACAAGCATTCGGTGCAGGAACTGTTTGGCCCCATCGCCGAGAAGGTAGGCGATCGTCCGGGTGGCTACCTGCGCATCATCCGCACCGGCTTCCGCAAGGGTGATGGTGCCGACATGGCGATGATCGAATTCGTCGACTTCAACGAAGTATATAACCCGAAAGCTGGGGATCAGGGTGGTCGCAAGCGCCGTCGTCGTGGCGGCAGCAAGCAGACGGCTGCCCCTGCTGCTGCACCTGCAGCACAGTCCGAGGCTCCTGCAGCAAACGAGGAAGAATAATACCGATGCAGGGCGGGCCCTCACCGCAAGGGGAAAGGGCACGCACCATACATCGTGGCATTTTCCGGTGTCGGACAGCCTGGCTGTCCGCGCACTGCTCGGCAGCGATGCAGGAGCCGCACGTTCGGCCTGCATCGCTGCTTTTTGTTTGACATCCGGCTTTGACAAGGGACTGACAATCTTTACCTTTGCAGCCGTTTTTGATTAATTCACAGCCTTTAATGGCAAAAAACTTCAACGTTCAATGCGTGACTACGAAGTGACTTTCATCGTGGATCCAGTACTGTCGGGCGATGAAATTAAAGCGACAGCTCAATCCTATGTCGATCACCTGAAAAAGGCAGGTTGCGAGATCGTACATGTGGATGAGATGGGACTGCGCGAGCTGGCGTATCCCATTAACAAGCGCTCAACGGGCGTGTACTACTGCATCGAGTTCAAGGCTCCCGACGGCTCGGTCATCGACCCGCTGGAGCTGGCCATGCGCCGCGACGAGCGCATCATGCGTTTCCTGACCGTGAAGCTGGACAAGTACGGCGTCAAGTTCAACGAGGACAAGCGTGCCGGCCGCATCGGCAAGAAGCGCGAGCAAGCCGAAGCCAACGAAGCTTCGGACGAGCAGAAGGAGGAGAAATAACAGCCTCCTGTAGTACACATTCTCAACTTTTAAAAATCAGTCGATCATGGCATCGAGAGACGATATCAAATTCCTCAGCAATCCGACCATCGGCCAGAAGCGCAAGAAGTACTGCCGCTTCAAGCGCTACGGCATCAAGTGGATCGATTACAAGAATCCCGAGTTCCTGCTGCAGTTCGTCAACGAGCAGGGCAAGATCCTGCCGCGTCGCATCACGGGCAACTCGCTCAAGTATCAGCGTCGCGTGGCTACGGCCATCAAGCGTGCGCGCCATCTGGCGTTGCTGCCCTATGTGGCCGACAACCTCAAGTAATGCGGGCCAGGCCCCGTACGCTTCACATTTGTTGACTCGCTTTCAAAAAAGATAAAATGGAAGTCATTCTTTTGCAGGATATCGAAAAAGTGGGGAAGAAATTCGAGGTAGTGAAAGTGCGCGACGGTTATGGTCGCAACTACCTCATCCCCAAAGGTATGGCGCTGTTGGCCAACAAGTCCAACATGCGCCGCCTCGAAGAGTACCGTCGTCGGGAAGAGGCCCAGATGCGCCGCCTGCTCGAAGAGGCTAAGCAACTGGCCAGCCAGCTCGAAGACAAGGTGCTGAAGATCGGCGCCAAGGTGGGTACCAGCGGCAAGATCTTCGGCTCGATCACCAACCTTCAGGTGGCCAACGCCCTCAAGGAGCAGCTGGGCATCGAGGTGGATCGCCGCAAGATCGAAATGCCCGAAGAGGTGAAGGAAGTGGGCGTGTACACCGCCGTGCTCAAGATTCACCCCGAGGTGGATACCCGCGTGAGCTTCGAAGTGGTGGCCGAATAAGCCGCCTTTCGGCAAACGCCCTTCTGCTGCGAGAAAGCTGCATGCCCGTCCGTCTGGATGCGGGATGCAGCTTTTTCTGTTTATAGCCCCGGTGGTTTATGTTGAATGCTTATTCGTGACGCGTGACGCGTGACGACCCCGACAAGTCGGGGCAGGCAGTGACGACGTCCATCATAGATAGTCTATCGTCCATTGTCCATCGTCGCGAGCGCAGCGAGCTTTCAAAACCGCAGCTTTCAGACGCAGTTTTTTACCACAGAGTTTCGCAGAGTAC
>CAYNYN010000013.1:0-11928 GCA_964401445.1 uncultured Saprospiraceae bacterium
TCACTCCACCACCCTGTCCCTCTTCACTTCCTCACTCATCATCACCTTCTCCTGGTGGTTGATGCTTTCGTCGTGGATGGCCTTGAGCAGCACCTCGACGAACTCTCTGCTCAGGCCCAGCTTTTCGCCCTTGGTCACGGCCCGCTCGATGATCTCGGTCCAGCGTGCCGGCTGGAAGATGGAAATGTTGTTGCGCTTCTTGTACAGGCCGATGCGCTCGGCCACCTGCATGCGCCGCGACAAGAGGTTGAACAGCTCGTCGTCCAGCTCGTCGATCTCGTGGCGCAGGTTGTCCAGGGTCTCGAGGAAGTCGGTGTCGTCGGTGGTGGGCTGACGCACCACGAGCTGACCGATCAGATGCCCGTAATCTACCGGCGTGACCTGCTGGGCCGGATCGCTCCACGCCTCGTCGGGACAAGGGTGCACCTCGGTCATCAGGCCGTCGAAGTTGAGGTCGAGCGCCTTTTGCGCCACCTCGAGTAACATGTCGCGTCGCCCGCAGATATGGCTGTTGTCGCAGATGAGCTGCATGTCGGGAAACTGGCGCTTGAGCTCGAGCGGGATCTGCCAGCGCGGCACGTTGCGGTAGCGCGTTTCGCCGAAGTAGGAAAAACCGCGATGGATGGCTGCGATGCGCGTGATGCCGGCCTTGTACAAGCGCTCGATGGCACCCATCCACAACTTCAGGTCGGGGTTGATGGGGTTTTTCACCATCACGGGAATGTCGGCGCCACGCAGGGCGTCGGCGATCTCCTGCACACTGAAGGGGTTGACCGTGGTGCGCGCCCCGATCCACAACACGTCGACGCCGTATTTCAGCGCCTCGTACACGTGGCTGGCATTGGCCACCTCGGTGGTCACGCGCAGGCCCGTCTCTTCCTTGACGCGGCGCAGCCAGGCCAGCCCCTTGCTGCCCACGCCCTCGAACGAGTCGGGGCGGGTGCGCGGCTTCCAGATGCCCGAACGGAACAGGTCGATGCCTTGGGCGGCCAGCGCGTGGGCCGTGGTGAGCACCTGCTCTTCGGTCTCGGCGCTGCAGGGGCCGGCAATGAGTACGGGGCGTTCGCTCTTTTCGAATACGGGTTGGAATTGCATGGCTTGTTTCGATTTATTTTTTTGTCTCCTGCAAAAAATGGTTGAGGGTTGAGGGTTTGAGTTTAAAGTTTAAAGTTTAAAGTTTAGTGTTTAAAGTTGATCATCATCGTATTACAAGTAAAATTTGTGTATCTATCGTCTATCGTCTATCGTCCTTTTTCCGCAAGCTCAATCCTCACATTCTCCCCATCGAGAATCCTTTTGATGTCGTTGGCCTCCTCGATCAGGCGGTAAAACGCGTCGAAGTCCTTTTTGATCAACAGGCTGCGAAAGCGGGCCAGCTGGTTGATGTGTTCGTCGAGCACATCCAGCACGTATTCGCGGTTCTGGCGAAAAATGGGCACCCACATGTCGGCCGAGCTCTTGGCCAGGCGCACCGTGGAGCTGAAGCCGCCACTGGCCAGCTCGAAGATGCGCTGTTCGTCCTTTTCCTTGGCCAGCACCGTCAGCGCCAGCGCAAAGGAGCTGATGTGCGAGATGTGCGACACGTAGGCCGCGTGCAGGTCGTGCGCGCCGGCCTCCAGCTCGACCACGCGCATGGGCACGGATGCGCTCAGGTGGCGGGCCAGGGCCACGGCATCGGCATCGCTGTCCCCGACGTCGCAAAGCACCATCGCCTTGTGGTCGAAGAGGTTGGGCTGTGCCGCCTCGATGCCCGAATACTCGGTGCCGGCCATGGGATGGGCCGCCACGTAACGGCCCCGCTTCGGATGGTCGCGGACGACCTCGACGAGCGGCTGCTTGGTGCTGCCGAAGTCGATCACCACCTGCTCTGCTACCATGTCGAGCACGCGGGGCAGCAGCTCCAGCAGCACGTCGACGGGCGTGGCCAACAGCACCAGATCCGATTTGGCGACCGCCTCGTCCAGCGGCAGCGCCTCGTCGATGATGCAGCGGCGCAGGGCTTTCTCCTCGCTCGTGCGCAGCCGATCGACGCCGATGACGTGCCCCGCAAAGCCGTTTTCCTTGAGCGTGATGGCCATCGATCCGCCGATCAGGCCGAGCCCGACCACCGTGACCACGCGTTGTTGTCCTGCTGATTTCATACGCTCGGGTATTCCTCTCGATTGAAAATTGGGGGTTCAGCTATTTCGTTCCGCCCGCTGCTTTTCCGCGTGTACGATGCTCGCCGGGGCACGCCGGCTCAGTCCGGCCTCGTGCAGGCGCCGCATGGCTTCCTGCCACACGGCCGGCGGGTTGCACAGCGACACGCGCACCCAGGGGCGCCCCTGTGCGCCAAAAATGCCTCCCGGCGTCAGGAAAACGCGGGCCCGGTGCAGCACCTCGTCGGAGAAGGCAAAGCCGTCGGCCTGGTCCTCGGGCACGCTGGCCCATACGAACATGCCCACCTGCTGCGGGTCGAACCAGCAGCCCAGCGCCTCGAGCAGCTGCTCTGCCAGGCGCCGCCGGTGCCGATACTCGGCATTGAGCTGGCGATACCACTCCTCGGGTGCGTCGAGGGCGGCGGCGGCGGCCAGCTGGGCCGGCTTGAACATGCCCGAGTCCATGTTGCTCTTGAAGCGCAGCACCTCCCGCAGGTAGTCGGCGCGGCCCGCCAGCATGCCGATGCGCCAGCCGGCCATGTTGTGCGACTTGCTCAGCGAGTTGAGCTCGAGCGCCACGTCGCGCGCGCCGGCGACCGACAGGATGCTGAGTGGCCGGTCGTTGAGGATGAAGCTGTAGGGGTTGTCGTTGACGAGCAGGATGCGGTGGCGTTTGGCGAAAGCCACCAGCTCCTCGAAAAAGGTCCACGAGGCCGGCGTGCCGGTGGGCATGTGCGGATAGTTGATCCACATCAGCTTGACGCGGCTCAGGTCGGTCTGCTCGAGCGCTTCCAGCTCGGGCAGCCAGCCGTTGGCCGGGCGCAGCGCATAGTAGCGCACCGTGGCCCCCGCCAGGCGTGATGCCGTGGCATAGGCCGGATAGCCCGGGTCGGGCACCAGCACCTCGTCGCCCGGCTCGAGCCAGGTCATGGCCAGGTGCATGATGCCCTCCTTCGAGCCTATCAATGGCAACACTTCTTTCTCGGGATCGAGGCTTACGCCAAAATGGCGCAGGTACCAGCGCGCAAAGGCCGCACGCAGTTCGGGCAGGCCCGTATAGCTCTGGTAGCGGTGTGCGTCGGTCTGGCGGCTGTGGCGCTCCAGGTGGTCCAGCGCCACCCGCGGCGGCTGCAGGTCGGGCGAGCCGATGCCCAGATTGAGCACGGGCAGGCCGCTGCGGTTCATCTCGGCGATCTCGCGCAGCTTTTTCGAGAAGTAGTACTCGCGCACGTGCTCCAGACGGCTTGCAGGTCGAACGATCATGGCTGTGTGGTTTGGGTCGTGTTTTGCGAAAGCACCTCATCCATCGAGCCGCAGGGATAGGCCCCCAGCACGCGCAGCTCGCCCGTAAGCGGCCGGATGGCATCGAGCCCCTGCTGCCAGCTCAGCGAGCCCTGCGCCACGAAATCGATGAAGAAGCGGTATTCCCAGGGCCGCCCCATGATGGGGGCCGACTGTATCTTGGTCAGGTTGAACTGGTAGGCCGCCAGCACGGCCAGCACCTGGTGCAGGCTGCCCACCTCGTGGGCGAGGGTGAACGAGGCCGACACCTTGTATTCCGGCAACGGCTCGGCCAGGGGCTCGTGGCCGAGGATGAGGAAACGGGTGTAGTTGAGCTTGTGCGTCTCGATGTCGGCGGCCAGCACCTCGAGGCCGTACAGCTCGGCCGCCAGCACGCTGGCGATGGCCCCTACCCGCTCGAGGCGCTGCTCGGCCACCTCGCGCGCGCTCAGGGCCGTGTCGCTCGTTTCCACCAGGCGGATGTGAGGCCAAGCCCGGAAAAACTCGCGGCACTGCGCGATGGCCATGGGATGCGAGCGCACCTCCTCCAACTCCTCGATGGTCGTGCCCGGCAGCGCCATCAGGTTCTGCCCGATGCGCAGGTACACCTCGCCCGTCACGTGCAAGTTGCTTTCCTGCAGCAGCATGTAGTTCTGCAGCAGCGTGCCGCCGAGCGAGTTCTCGATGGCCATGACGCCCATCGTGTCGGGGCCGGCATCGGACAGGCGCTGCACCAGCTCGGGGAAGGTGGCAGCAGGCAGCACGCGGATGGGCCGGCCCGCAAAGAAGCGGCGCGCCGCCAGGTCGTGGAAGGCGCCGTGCACGCCCTGAATGAGCACATCGAGCGGCCGCAGGTCGGCTTCGTCGGTCAGCGCAGTCTTTTCCGGAGCGGTGTTCATGAGCTTTTCCTGTTGGGTCAAACAAAAAATCCCGCCGTAGCGGGACCATCAGCAGTACGGGAGGGCAATGCCAGCCCTGCGACGCCGATGGTCCGGGTCGGTAAAAAAGTAGTAGTACCAGTATGCAAAGCGCGTCATCCGGTTCATGTGGTCAGGGTTTGTCTGCCTTTCGGCAAAAAAAAAGTCCCGTTGGCCGGGACTCTCGAAACGATGCTTCCATGCAAGCACGCGCTCGTCAGTCCCGGTGGGAACTGAAAAAGAAATAGCCGTAAAAGAAATATTGCGCGTGGCGTGTCATGGATACAATCGTTGTGACAGCAGCAAACGTAAGTCTTTCATCGGCTTTCGCCAAAATGCGCGCCCGAAAATTTTGGGGGCACCATGGGCCCGATTACGATTTTCAGCTCATGTACCGGCACCCCTGCGCTTCAATTTGCGGAAGCGACGCGGGCCCAACCACAGCCACAGCCCCGTGCCCACCATGAGCACGGCGCCCAAGCCCAACACGTTCATCGACAGCAACTTGAACCCCTCCGAAACGATACTGCCATCGTGGATGTGTTCGATCCAGTCGGCATTGCGCCTGGCCACGCTCTTCACTTCGGCCGTGGCGCCGTCCACCTGCACCTCCCAATATCCACGTTCGAAGCGCACCTTCACCACGCCCTTGCCCGGCCGCACGTCCATGCGGTCGATGGTATAGTCGCCCAGGTCGGGCACCGAGTCGCGCAGGCGGGCTACGGCCACGTGCGCCAGCGTGTCGAGCGGCAGCCACGCGCTCAGGCTGGCAGCCGCGCCCTTGCGCGTGCCCGGCTGCAGCCATTCCGATTGCTTTTTCCAGCTCAACAACAGGCCCGTCACGGCACTGAGGAGCAGCAAGGCGGCAATGACGAGGCCGATCCGGCGGTGCCAGTGTCGGTATCGGCGCAGGCTGTGCGTGATGCGCTGTAAACGGTCAGTCTTCATAGCTGTCTGGTAAAATTGAATGCCAAAGATACACGCAGAGCGAAATGCCTAAATTCGAGCGACAATCGTCGTGCTCGTACCTCAACCGCTAATACCATGTGGCAATCACTTCCCAAATGGGCCCGCCTGGCAGTGGCCTGCCTCATCTGCCTGGCTATCCTCGTCGGCATCGGCCTGCTCATCGACCGGTGGATGTGAGGATGGACGATGGACGATGGACGATGGACAATGGACGATGGACGATGGACTCACAGCCCAAATCGTCTTACAACATCATCACGTCGTCACGCGTCACAGCCTGTCCCGCAAAGCGGGATCGTCACGCGTCACTGCCTGCCCCGACAAAGTCGGGGTCGTCACGCCCACAAAAAAAAACGGCGGTAGCTGATCGCTACGCGCCGCCCGTAAAGCTGTGCTTTACTATGCTAAAGGATATTGCCTAAAACTCGCGCCCCTTCAACATGCCGTGCCAGTACATCCGAGGCAGGCCGTAGGCCTTGAGTGCGTACATCGAGTAGCGCTCCTGTGCCTGGTCGAAGGGGAAGCTCTCTTTGGGTTGTCCGTTGTAGTCGAATTCAGCCAGAATCAGGCTGCCATAACCGGTAACGAGGGGGCACGAAGTATAGCCGTCGTACTTGGCGGAGGGTTCACGTCCGGCCATGACATCCAGCAAATTGTGTACCAACACGGGCACCTGCTTGCGGATGGCCGCGCCCGTCTTCGAGGTGGGCAGACTGCTGCAGTCGCCGCACGAGAACACGTTCTTGTACTTGGTGTGCTGCGTGGTGTACTTGTCCACACTCACCCATCCCGACTCGGCAGCCAGGGGGCTGTTCTTGATGAAGTCGGGCGGGCCCTGGGGCGGCGTCACGTGGATCATGGTGTAGTCCAGCTCCACCTTTTCGCCGTTGGCCAGGTTTTCGAATACGGCCACCTTCTCGTCGGGGCGCAGCTCGACGAGGTTGTGCTGGTACATCGTCTTGATGCCGTAGCGCTCGATGACGCGGTTGAGCGACTGGGCGTACTTCTTCACCGAGAAAATGCCGCCGGCAGCGCTGGCAAAGACCACCTCGACATTGGGGCGGCAGCCTGTGCGCTGGAAGTGGTGGCTGGCCAGGTAGCAGATCTTTTGCGGGGCACCGCCACACTTGATGGGCGTGTTGGGCTGGGTGAAAATGGCGCGGCCCTTCTTCGTGTTGCGGATGTTCTCCCAGGTGGAGCTCACCGTCTCGTACGAGTAGTTGGAGCACACGCCCGTGCCGGGCTTGCCCACGCTCTCCTTCAGGCCGGGTATGGCGTCCCAGTTGATCTGGATGCCGGCCGTGACGACGAGGAAGTCGTAGGTGACCGTGTCCCCGTTGCTGAGCGTGACGCTGTTGTTGTCGGGATCGAACGACACGACCTTGTCCTTGATCCAGGTCACGCCCGGCGGGATGAATTCGGCCTCATCGCGCTCCGACACCTCGCGCGGGAATACGCCACCGCCTACCAGCGTCCAGATGGGCTGGTAGTAGTGCTTGTCGCTGGGTTCGATGATGGCTATCTCGGGGCAGCTCGCATGGTTGCGCAGCATGGCTGCCGTGGTGATGCCGGCCGTGCCGCCGCCTACTATGAGTACTTCGTGATGTGCCATGATTCGAAGATTTTTAGAGTGTTTTCAAAAGGGGTGAACGATCAGAGGGTTTTGCCCAGCTCCTTGAGGAAGTTCATCAAAAAGCCGAGCGCTTTCTGGCGATCGGGGTCCTTGAGTGCGCCCATGAGGCCGAACAGCCCCACCTTTTTGGGTGGTGCCTGACGGGCTTTGCTCAGCGCCACCGTCGTCTGCTTCAGCATCTCGCCTACCGACTGCGGGTCGAGGCCCTCGGCCTGCGCTTTGGCCATCGCCTCATCGGCAATGTCGGCCGTCATGGCGATGATGCCCGGCGCCCGCTCGGCCAGCGTCAGCAGGCTGTCGAGCTGCTCGATGGTGGTGTCGGCCGTCAGGCGCTCCAGCGCACGCAAGCCGTTGCGCAGGCGGGCGTCCATGTCGATGCCCTGCTGTGCGGCCTGGCGCACGGCGTCGTCGGCCATGTCGCCGAGCATGGCCATGATGCCCGGGGCCTGCTTCGACAGCTCGAGCAGGTTTTCCAGCTGTTGCACGGTAGCGTCTTCGGTCAGCTTTTCCAGCAGGTGCATGACGTTGTGCAGCCGCTCGTCCACGTGCACGCCGCGTGCCGCGGCCTGGCGCACCGCATCGTCGGCCATATCGGCCACCATGGCAGTGATACCCGGTGCGCGCTGCGCCAGGTCGAGCAGCCCTTCCAGTTGCTTCACCGTCTCGTCGGCAGTGAGCTTTTCCAGCAGGTGCAGGGTGTTCTGGAGGCGGTCGTCGAAATAGACGCCCCGCTGTGCGGCCTGACGAATCTGCTCATCGGCCATGTCGGTCACCATGGCCACCATGCCGGGCCCCCGCGCCATCGCCACCGAGAGGCGGTCGATGGCCTGCTCGAGGGCATCGATCCGGTCCAGCAGATGCGCCAGCCCGTCACGAACGCGCGGATCGGACAGGCGAGCTTCGAGGGCATCGCCCCCGCCTGGCCTGTCGTCCTTTTGCGTGATTGCTCCCATAGGTTTTTCAATTTTGGTGTCAATAAATCAGCACAGGAAACAGAATTCGATTTTCATCAAACATGCAAAAACATCTATGGTAAAAGCACTACAAATCCATTTTTTATTCTTTTGCAAAAGAATGAAAATAAATTCATACTTAAAAGTCTTTGCAGGTTGTTTTTTTGAAAAAAATTGCCCGAGCGCAAGGTGCACTCGGGCAATCGCCATGAGCCGATAGAATTTGCGCATCAGCGCATCAGCTCACCAACCCCGGCTGCATGATCACGTCGAGGTTGACGTGTTTTTTGATCAGCTCGATGGCGCGGTAGGCCTTCCAGGGCGTACGCGTGTTGATCTTCACTTCGATGCGGCTGATCTTGACCACCGATCCGAAGGTGTCGAGCGAGGTGGAGACGGTAGGTATGCGGTGTTTTTTGATGTACTCGTCGCACTCCACGGTGGTGAAGAAGCTGTTGGGGTGGCGCCCGTCGCGGGTGAGGATGATGCCTGCCAGCGGGCTCTCCTCGAGCTCGGCATCGGCGGTGAGCTTTTCGATTTTTTCGATGGCCTCGCACAGGCGGTGATGGCTCACCACCAGCAGGATGTTGCGCTCTTTGGTCAGGTCGTGCATCTCCACCAGCGAGCCCGGCACGATTTCCTCGACGCGGTTGTCGAGCATGTCTTCGTTGTAAAGCACCTGGCCGCCCACCGCATCCTTGATGGTGGCCATGATGGGATCGGACAGGCTGCGATCGTAGGGCAACGTGCCCAGCAGCGGGATGCCCCGCTCCTTTAGCCACTTGCCCACGTAGTGCCGCACCTTCTCCTCTTTTTCGGGCAGCACCTTGTTGACGATGACGCCGATGATGGGCACCTCCTGCTCGCGGAACAAGGCCGTGCACATGTTGAGCCGGTCGATCGTGCTGCCGATGCCGCCCTCGACCACCATGACCACCGAGGCGCCCAGCATTTTGGCCACATCGGCGTTAGATAGCCCCACCACGCTGCCCACGCCGGGATGGCCCGTGCCCTCGTACACCACCGCCTCGTGGTAGCGGTGCAGCCACTCGGCTGCCTTGAGGATGCGCTCGCGATAGGGAAAGGCTTCGGGATTGTCGAGGTAGGCCTGCGTGGCGCCCTGCCCCAATATGACGGGGCTGTGCACCTCGGAAGCGAGCTGGAAGTCCATGATTTTCGAAAACAGCAGGGCGTCCTTGTCCACCAGCAGCTCGCCCAGATCGACGAACTTCTGGCCCACGGGCTTGCAGTAGCCCACGTTGACGCCTTTTTGCCGCAAGGCAGCTACCAGACCCAGCGTCGAGGTGGTCTTGCCCACGTGCTGGCTCGTAGCGGCCACGTAGATACTCTTGAGCATGATGCGTGTTTTGACAGCATTTGCCGAAAGGCAAAAACTGTGTATGTGTGGGTTTTCAGAAAAAAACGGGTGACTAAAATACGGAAAACAGGATGATCAACAGGATGAGCACCACCGAGAAAGCCACCATCAGCCGCACGTTGCGCGCACGATTGCGATAGGTCTCGAACAGCAGCTCGACGCAGTCGCGCCAGGGCAGCCCCCGCACCAGCGGCTCATAACCGAAGAACAGCCAGGGGTTGTTGGGGTTGTACCCGTGCTTGCGCAAAATGAAAAAGCGGTGGTCGAGGTATTGCAGCTCGTACATGATACTGCTGCCGCCATAGTCGATCACGATCTTGTTGGAACCGCCGAAATGGCGCCACCGCCCGCTGGAGACGTGTCCCTCGACGACCTTGACGTAGCTGCCGTCGGACTCGAAATAGTGGAGCACGGCCTCGGGAATGTGGGCATCGTCGGTAATCTCGAGCCAGGGCTTGCTGCCGTCTTCACTTACGTAAAATTCCTCCTCGCGCAGATCCTCGCTCCAGGGCTTGATGTAGGGGACGATTTCCTCGAGGTATTCCCTGAGCGAGTTGCACCAGGGCAACTCGACACTCCAAATGCGGCTGACGGTATCCAGCATCCGATTTTCCACAGTACGCTCGTTTAGTCGAAGGTACGGCGCAGGCCGTACGGAAGCGCCAAATTACGCCATTTCGGCCGTAGGGCTCACCAGCCCCCTTCGTCAAGTCGGCGGCTTTCGCCAAATTGCAGGGTCGGCCGACCGTTGGTCCGCTTTTCAAACCCCGCCCATGCGTCGCTTCGCTCCGCTACTGCTCCTGTTGGGTGCCCTGGTGGGCACCCTTGCCCTGCTCGAACTGGGCTATCGCGCGCTCCATGGCTGGCGCGCCGTCCATCCGCCCTACGACACCGCCCAGCGCGACAGCACGCTGGGCTGGGCCATGAAGCCGGGCTACACTTACGAAGGCCCTATGTGGGACGCCGACGGCACGGAGCGGCTCATCCGCATCCGATACGACGCCCACGGCTTCAAAATGTTCGGCGACACGACCAGTGACCGCCCGCGCATCCTCGTGGTGGGCGATTCGTACACGGCCAGCATCGAGGTGTCGAACGAAGACTCGTACTTCCACATCCTCGCCGACAGCCTCGATGCCGAGGTGTTCGCCATCGGCCATGCCGGCTACGGCACCCTGCAGGAGTGGCTGCTGATCGAACGATGGCTGCCGCGCATCCGGCCCCAACTGATCATCTGGCAGGTCTGCTCCAACGACTTCATCGACAACCATGCTCCCCTCGAGCGACTGGCCTCCTACAAGGTCAGCCAGCCCCGCCCCTATCTCCAGGCCGACGGCACCATCAGCTGGGAGGATCCGCGCACCCTTTCGGAAAAGGTGAAGGCATGGCTGCACCTGTGGCAATGGGCCGCCCCGCGCATCGAGCAGCTGGCATGCCACCTTCGCGCGCAGGCCTGCCACACGGCCGAATGGCACATCGCCCACGAGGGCATGGACTGGCCGCCCTTTGCCGAAGCGGTGGCGCGCACGAAAGCCATCCTCGACAGGGCGGCCCGCGCCATCCCCGACACCGTCGCGGTGATCGTCTTTCCGGCCGACCGCTACCAGCCCCAGCTCGACACCTGGCGCTGGCTGGCCACCCAGGCCGGCTTTTCGTTTGCCGACGAGCCCGCCATCGAGGTGGAACGGGCAGCACGGGCCGGCCGCGTGGTCCACGCCATCGACCATTACCACTGGAATGTGACGGGGCATCGATTGATTGCCAGAGGGCTGCTGAAGTTTGTCACCGAAAGCAAAGTGATGAAACACTAATTTTGCTGGCACTTCCGGAGCAGAATAAGCACCATATGACCAGTTTTCCCACGCGCCACCCCCCTGCCCTGCTTTGGCAGACCCTCTGTGCCGTATCGCCCCTGTCGGAGGAGGAGATCGACGCAGCAAGGCCTTTGTTCCGATACCGTTTCCTGCCGCGGGGCAGCTACTTTTTGCAACGGGGTGAGGTGTGCACCGAAATTGCCTTCATCGAAGAAGGGCTGTTGCGCGCCTGGTACCTCGTGGATGGCAAGGAAATCACGCGCACGGTAGACCACGAAGGCGAATTCTGCACGGCCATCGCCAGCTTCATCCGGCAGGAGCCCTCGCAACAGGCCATCGAAGCGCTGGTGGATACGAAGGTGTGGTGCATCAGCCACACCGACCTGGAAAGTCTATACCAACGCTATTCGGGATGGCAAATACTCGGAAGAAAGATTTTCGAACAGCTGTACATCAACCTCGAGAAAAGGGTCGTCACCCTGCTCTCCACCAACGCACGCGAACGCTACCTTCGGCTGTTGCAGGAAGAACCCGAGATCGTGCAGCAGGTGCCGCTCAAGTACCTGGCCAGCATCCTCGGCGTCAAGCCCGAAACGCTCAGCCGCATCCGCAAGCAGTTTGGCCGCAACAACGACCTGCCCCGCTAATTTCTTGACCTTTGTCAATTTTCTCGGCCTTCATTCAGCCCTACCTTTGCCCAGGCAGGTAGACACGGAATGTCTTTCGCTCTCTCTGTAATTCCCTTTGCTATCTGCTCAGAGGCTCCCTGTACCCCTTGAAAAAAGCCGAACCCTTCTTTTTCCTTCAGGCAGCTCTTTCTCAGGGCCTGCCTGAAGTCGTTTTTT
>CAYNYN010000013.1:12028-23144 GCA_964401445.1 uncultured Saprospiraceae bacterium
CCCTTCTTTTTCCTTCAGGCAGCTCTTTCTCAGGGCCTGCCTGAAGTCGTTTTTTGTACATGTGAAAAGGCTTCTTTTTGGTCAATCGAGCACGACCGGCGTACGATAAGTCCCTCGCCCATCCGTGACGACCAGTACGTACCAGCCGGGAGCCAAAGTGCCTGGATCCAAAGGCAAGAAAGCGGGACCATTTCCTTCAAGCTCATACGTCCGTACGACCCCGCCCAGAGGATCGATCAGCCGACAGCGCCATTTGCCTGTTGCAGGAAATGCCACCCACATCCCCTCTCTGGCCGGGTTGGGCCATACCTTCAGCGACACCCTTGCCTGCGGGTGCCTTACCGCTGTGGCCACCTGCCCCGACCACACCTGCAAGTGTCGCCAGTAGCCCTTGAAGGCCTCGGCCGAGCCAAAATGGGTATTGCTGATGCGATAGTCGTTGTCGGAATCAGTATGGATCAGGGAGTCGGCCGAAGCGGTGGCGACCTCCGCACCGTCGAGATAGAGCCTTGCGGTGCCCGCGTCCCAGCGAACGGCCACCCGATGCCACATGCCGGGCGCGACGTGAGCGGAAGAGGGCACCGGAATATCATTCACGATCAGTTCGAGCTGGTCACCGGCGATCTGCGCGCCCAGCCATCGGTACAAGTCCCCACAAATGAAGATCGGACGATACGCCCCGGAATCCACCGTCTTGAATTCGAGCGCCACAGCAAGGTGGTCGAAGTCCCAGTTGATTGGCGGCGTGGCGGCCAGGCTCGAATCCGGATCGCCATAGATGTAATTCCCGTTGAGAAAAATTCCGTCAGGCCCTGGCCCTACTACGTTGACCAACTCGAGATCGCCATATGCACCCAGCGAATCCGATGCATCGGCCGTCAGGGGCCAGTAGGCTTCGACCTCCAGATCGGTGAACGATTGGCCCCAGACCATACCTGTTCCGGCAAGGAACCACATACAGACAAATGCTATCCATTTACACATCATATTGGAGTTTTGAACATCATGAAAAAATGGTTGCGAGTTACCCGGGCAGTGTAGAGGGTGCCCCCTGACAAAAAGTTAGGTCCCCATTTGCGGAGCTCGTTCCGGCCGTGTGGGATGACTGAAGTGACATAGCCAAAATAGAGTCTACTGCAAAAAAGACGATGGACGATAGACGATGGACTATCTATGATGGACGTCGTCACGCTGTGACGCGTCACGCTGTCACAGCCTGCCCCGACTTGTCGGGGTCGTCACGCTCAATCATTTTTTACAGGGGACTAAAGCTATATTCAATCGCCAACCGTTCACCGATGCACCTCTCCGCAGGCCTGTTTTTTTTGAAAAACGTGAATGGTCATTTCCTGCAAATTCAGGGGATTCTCCCAAAAATCGCTTGCTCAAATCGGTCAAATTCATGCCGAAATCGGTCAAAAAAGAAATTGGTGCCTTTTGCACTTTGGGATTTGGTTCCTCTTTAGGAAATTGGCCTTCAACCAGTTTTGCTCCTGAAACCACAATATGACCTTCACGATGCCAGCAACGTCCCGTACTCTCGCTGTCAACCACCAATTTCTTCGCACGGTCTGGCTCTTCACGGTGGGTGGGCTGACCGGGCTATGGCTGACGGATGCCGCCTGGTTTGCCGGCCAGCTTTCGCACAGTGGACCCTGGTGGGCTGCACTGATCGGGGTTGCACTACTCATTCCCGTGCTTTTCCTCGGGCTTCCCCAGCTCACGAGGGAAAAGAGGATGGGGCTGCTGCTGGTCGCTACGGCTTTGCTGTTTGGGTTCAGCCGGACCGGGCTCTTTCAGAGCCACCCCCTGATGCCTGGCGCCCTCCTGCTGGTGAGCGGGCTGCTGATCGGACTACTGCTCTCCCAGACGGTGAGTCTTTCCCGCGCCCGTGCCGAAGATCGGTATGTGGTGCGCCAGATACTGGGCGACTTTTTCCTCCTCTATGCGGGTGCCATCTGCCAGCTTGGCCTGCTGCTGGTCAGCCCCACCCCAGTAGACGAGGGCAGCCTGACGTGGGGGTACGCAGCCATGCCATTGCTGGCACTCGTCAGCGGCATTGCCTGGCACATTTCGGGAGGCTGGGACGTGCCCCATTCGGCCTTGCTCGCTCCAGGCAAGCGGAAATACCTGTGGCGCAACAACGTTTGGCGCAACGGCCTGGTTGCCGCACTGTTCCTGGGCATAGGCCTGGGCGCCATTTGGGAGGCAGCACCGATGCTGGTGACCCACTACCAGGCCATGGGCGCCCTTCTGGCCGGTAAGGTGGAGGCCCTGGCCAGCGTCGCTCCATTCGCCTCTGATCCGGCACACACCGATATGGTGACTATCGCTTCGATGCTTGCAGGAGCCATCTTCGTGGCAGGAGCCGGGGTGTGGTGGTGCCTGCGTCGATGGCGCAGCCGCCCCATCTTCAACGTGCTCACGGCTGCCGCCCTCGCGGCGCTCATGGCTGCGGCTTTCGTCGACGGCATGGCCGGCTTTGCCGGCTTCGTGGCCGGGTGTGCCCTCTTTGCCATGCTCATTCCGTTCACCGTGGCCTATTCGCTGCGCTACCTCTCGGCCGATGTGCCGCTTGCCGCAAGCCTCTGGCTCGCCATAGCCACCATCGGCTACACCTCGGGCACGGCCATAACCAGCCAGGTGCTCACGCTGGCCGATCCCGGGCTGGGACTGTTGTTGCCGGCCCTGTGCATCACGGTATTGATGTGGTTCTCGGCCGATGGCAGCAGATACCAGTCGATCATTTGAGCAACCCTCACTCAACAGGTTAAGGGTCGAGCGTAACGAGCCCGACAAGTCGGCCTGTCCCGACCCTGTCGGGGAGCCTGTTCCGAGCATCGGGGACAGGAGTGAACTTCCATTGTCTATCGTCCATTGTCAATCGACTTTTTTCCAAAAAATGGCTACCCCAGGCCGCGCCCGGGCCTGCTTTTGCGTTAGGGAAATAACTTATCGGATGTGTATGAAACTCCGACACGGCAGTGCCATTCCGGTGCTGCCGTTCTTGCTTTTCGCCCTTTTCCTTCCCCGCCTACCCCCTCCTACGTTTGCCTTCAGGCCCCCATCGCCGCCCATCCCCTTCCCCACATGGTTTCCGCTTCGCACCAGGCCAATTTTTTTTCTTCCCCGGGCAAACATGGCCGATGAGGATCATCCTGCTGCACGGCAAAAAACTACAGATATGTGAAAAATTTATAACAAAAGTGACATGACGTATTTTCCCAATATGAAATCGCCGCAATCACTTTCGGCACTGCTTTTGGTGGATGAAGCGTGCAGCCTTGGCCAGCCGTCCCCCCGCGGCTATCACCACCCATAAGCGTAATATTCAATATATTGCGACCACTCACCCCCCAAATCAACACACAAGGCTGCTGCTACCCCCCTTTGTACCACCACCAAACCACACACAAAGGGCCCATGAAAAGAAAGCACGCCGTTCATCACCTCACGCGCAGCCTTGCCACACCCGTTTCCCGCTACGTGATCTGGAAAGGGGGATATGCCGCTGCCCCACATTCCTGGCTCGAGCCTGCCAACTGGCAGGGTGGCGCCGTGCCGGGCGAGGGCGACATCGTCGTCATTCCCGACTGCGGCAACGCCGAAACACGCACGCCGGTCATCGACTGCCGCGTACCCGATATCGGCCAGCTGCGCATCGAGAAAGGGGGACATCTGGCCATCCTGCCCCAGGGCAAGCTGTGCGTGGATGGCCTGAACCGCGACTACGGCGGTGTGGTCAACCACGGCACGCTGGTGCTGGGCGGCGAACTGCACATCCTGCACCCCTGGGATGCGGCCCTCCTCAACTCGGGCATCTTCATCAACAAGGGCACGCTGGTGCTCGACCGGTGGGCCTGGGAGGTCGTGCACCACATCGGCTCGGGCCGCTACATCGAACGCGGTCAGGTAGAGGAACTGGTGTTCTGATATGCCTATTGAGTCCCCGCAAAAATGAGGGTGAGGGTTAAGCGTGACAACGTGTCTATCCTCCATCGTCCACTGACGACTGTCGTCTCACGACTTTTTCCGCAAGGCAAATGTGCCCCCAACGAAAAATGCCCCACAACGCTTCCCTCGCGCGCTGTGGGGCTGGTCAAGTTTTCGTTTTGCCTGATGTGTGTGTCCGACCGTTGGTCGGGAAAAGCCCCCGGCGTGTTCGCCTCTCGGAGCTGAACGGGATTATAATCTGGGCGCCTTGTGCACCTGTCGGCCCTTTGCGGGCCATGAAATCAGGCAATCACGAAGTGTGTGCGTCTTCCCGTTCGTATGCTTGTGGTTCAGGGACTTGCTTCAACATTTTTACGTACATGTCCCGCACCTTGTAAAAGGCGGGCAGTTCTTCCTGGGGCAGGGGCTCGGGCGGCGGGAAGGTCAGGCGGCGATGGTCCACCTGCCTGCCGTTCTTCCAGAAGCGGAAGCACACGTGCGGCCCCGTGGCCAAACCGGTCGAGCCGACGTATCCAATCACCTGGCCCTGCTTGACGTGGGCGCCTACCCTGATGCCCTTGGCGAATCGCTGCATGTGCAGGTACTGGGTGGCATAGGTATCGTTGTGCTTGATCTTCACGTAGTTGCCATTGCCGCGCGTATAGCCTGCCTTGACCACCACGCCATCGCCAACGGCCAGGATGGGCGTGCCGTAGGGTGCGGCATAGTCGGTGCCCAGGTGGGGCCGCACCCGCTTGAGGATGGGGTGGAAGCGCCTGGGGTTGTAGGCCGAACTGATACGCGCATACTTGACGGGCGCCTTCAGAAAGCCCTTGTTCATGGGGCGCCCTTCCAGGTCGTAGTATCCTTCTTCCTTGGTCTGATCGTACCAGATGGCATAGTATTCGGTGCCGAGGTTGTTGTAATAGGCCGCCAGGATGCGCCCTACCCCGACCGGCTCCCCTTCGATGTATTGCTCTTCGAAGATGACCTTGAAGTAATCGCCTTGCTGCAGGTGATGGAAGTCGAGCGTCCACTGGAAGGCATCTTCCAGCTTGGCGGCCAGCTCGAAGCTCAGCCCGTTGTCCATCATGGTGTTCCACAGCGAGCTTTCGATGAGGCCCGAAGCACTGCGCACCTTCGTCTCTACCGGCCGCTCTACGCGCTCCACTTTTCCCTCCTTCAGGTCGAAAACGTAATAGGCGAACACGGAAGGCTCGTAGATGAAGTAGTCGGCCATGGCGCTGGTGTCGCGTGCCAGCACGGTATAGGGCTTGCCAGCCCGCAGCTGACGCACGTCGAACACCCCGTCCATGTTGCGCACGAGCTGGTCGATCTGCTGCCAGGGCACGCGGTAGCGCATCAGGATATCGGCCAGGAATTCATTGGGCCGGATCTCCCCCTCAAAGACCTGGAAGGTATCGATCACGAAGCCATAGCGCACCGTGGGCACGGTAAGCGGAAAAGCGCCGATGGGCGCCTCATCCTCCTCGAGCAGCGAAGCCCGCGCCGTGGAGAGCGTGGCGGGACTCTGTTGCCACAGCATGCTCAGCCCCATGCCCAGCACCATACCCCCCACAATCAGCAGGCGCAGGTTGGTCTTCACAAAAGCACGTCCTCGTGTTACCAGGGTTCGTAAGTCCACAGCTCTATTTTTTGCGCAAGTCTATGGTGCATTTGCCGAAAGGCAAAATGACCGGCACGTCAATACGGTATCATGCAGGATGTTCAGCGGAAATTCGGGGTGCAGATTCGGAGCGTGTCTGCGGAAAGGATATGTACAAGGTATGCGCAAATTTAGTCCGGCCACGACAATCTGCATAACTCTGAATGCCAAAACTTGCCATTTGGCAAAAACGCGAATATCACACATGCAACACGCAAGATGCGCGAGGGAGGGTGGCGCGGCCCTCACTTCCTGACCGCCACGAAAAAGAGCTCGTTGCCGCGGCGCGGCGCAATGGAGAGGGGCGTGATGGCCATCCGTTCGATCCGGAACCAGGGCTCGAGCAGCTGCCGGTATTCCGCTTCGGTGCCGCCAAAGGGTGGCCCTTCGAAGGGGAAATGCGAGGCGAAGAGCAGTCCGGCAAGCTGTCCGCCTTTCGGCAAAAGCTGCGCACACTTGCGCGCGTAGTCGGCCCTTCGGGCAGGGGGCAGCGCACAGAAGAACGTCTGCTCGAGGATGAGGTCGTACGTGTCGTCGAGTGCGAAGAAGTCGCTCACCAGCATGTGGGCTTCGGGGAAGTCGGGCACGCGCTGACGCAGCGGTTCGAAGGCCGTGGCGACCCAATCACAGACGTACACCTGGCGGAAGCCATTGCGCCACAACCACTCCGCTTCGTGCGCATAGCCCGCGCCGGGGATGAGTATGCGCAGCTCATTTTGCGGAAGCTTTTCGCAAAAATCGATGAGGGCGGGTGAAGGGTAGCCTATGTCCCAAGGCGTGTCGCCCAGCAGGTAGCGCGTATGCCAGTAGGTCTGATCGAGCGGAGTGGCAGCCATAGGGAAAGGCTTTCAGGCAAAATGGTTGAGGGTGTAGCGTTGAGGGTCTTTAGTTTCAGTTTAATGTTTAAAGTTTAGTGTTTAAGGTTGATTTACAGCATTGTTGTGAATAGACATTCTGATTCCATCGTCAATCGTCCTTCGTCCATCGACTTTTTGCGGCAGCTTCAACCATTCAGCCAATCGACCATGACGTCGATGCCTTCGAGCATCTTGCCGGCCACCTGCTGCACGAAGGCCTCGTCGAGGGGTCGGTCGCCGTACTGGCGCGACAGTTCGAGCGCTGCGGCCCCATCGAAATCGACGTACGACAGTCGGGCGGCCAGCATCTTGGGTCGGAATCCGAAATCGAATGCCGGCAGCAGGGCCACGCCCGTTTCATCGAGCAGCCGCGCGCACAACTCTACGCTCGTGATGATGCCTTTGTCGGCCAACTTTTCGCGATAGTGCGAGAAGTTGGGGAACAGGTAGAACCCGCCATGTGGCCTGGGACAGAAGATGTCGTGGCGCTTCAATCGCTCCCATATCTCGAGACCCACGGCCTTGAGGATGCGCCTCGAATGCCACAGGTACGACTCGATCTCTTCGCCCCCCTGAAAGGCGCGCACGGCCGCGTACTGGATGGGCGCCGAGGTGGAGGTGAAGGTCTCGCTGGCAGCCACGGCCATGGCGTCGAGCAGCCAGTGCAGCGAGGGCGGAAAGACGAAGGTGCCCAGACGCCAGCCGCCGGCACCGCACCACTTGCTCAGGCCCGAGCTGATGATCGTGCCCTCGGGATAGAAATGGGCTACCGAGAGGTGCTTGCCCTCGTGGTGCAGCTCGCCGTAGATCTCATCCGACAGCAGAATGACGCCGTACTTGCGCGCCACGCGTGCCAGCTCGATCAGCTCCTGGCGGGAAAAGGTGGTACCGGTGGGGTTGGCCGGGTAGTTGAGCACCACGATCCGGGGCCGGTCGGGGTCGGTGCGGCAGAGGGCTTCCAGCTCTTCGGCCGTAAGGTGCCAGTCGTTCTCTTCTTCGGTGCGGATCCAGTGCACGTGCCGGCCGATGATCTGCGCCTGTGGCGCATACGACACCCATCCCGGCCTGGGGATGAGCAGATCGCCATAGTACACCAGCTGCAACAGAAACATCAGCTCCTTCGAGCCGGGCCCGATGAGCACGTCTTCCGCCTCGCGCTGGATGCCCATGCGCTGACGGGTGAACTCGGCCACGGCTTCGCGCAAGGCATACAGGCCCTTGACGGGCAGATAGTCCTTCTCGTGTGCATGCTTCCTGAGCTCCTCGACTACCACTTCGGGCACGGGAAAGGGCGACTGCCCGAAGCCAAAGCGGTACACCTTGCGCCCCTGGTCCGCCAGCTCCTTGCTGTGCTCGTTGATGGCCAGCGTAGCCGACGGCTTCAGGCCGCGCACGTTCAGGTTCAGGTTCTTGCTGTGGAGTATTTGGGTCATGGCCTCGAGCATTTTGAGTGATGTCTCCTGCCTTTCGGCAAAAATGCCGCGATCAGAGGGCAAGAATAGCATGCCCTGCCGACATATGCACGATTCTGAGGAAAAATTGAAATGGCTTATTAAATTTGCCCAACGTCACATCCGCCTTTGCAAAAAAATTCCACCCGACTACTACCTCCAAATCGACACCCCATCTCTTGCCTCCGGCAGGGCGGACGGCAGTTTATTCCCTCAAAAGGCCATGAAGATATTTTCTAACCAAATCCACAAACTATGAAGAACCATCTTACGTCAGGTCTTGTGCTTTTGCTCCTGCTCTTTGGGGCAAACGGCGCATTTGCCCAGAAGGGCACCCTTAAAGGCAACGTGTCGGACGAGCTGGGTCCGTTGCCCGGCGCCACGATCCTGGTGGTGGAGAAAGGCACCGGCACCAACACCGACTTCGACGGCAGCTACATGCTCGAGCTCGATGCCGGCACTTACACCATCCGCGTCAGCTTCGTGGGCTACAACACCGAGGAACAGCAGGTGACCATCGAGGCGGGCAAGGAAACCACGGCCGACTTCACCCTCTCGCAGGGCGTAAACGTGGAAGAGGTGGTCGTGGTCGGTTCGCGTGCCGAGCCGCGCACCCAGCTCGAGACGGCCGTTCCCGTTGACGTCATCTCGGGCCTCGAGCTGCAGCACACCGGCCAGGACAACGTCGGTCAGTTGCTGCAGTACCTGGCTCCCTCGTTCCACAGTACGCACCAGACCATCTCTGACGGTACCGACCACATCGATCCAGCCACGCTGCGTGGCCTCGGTCCCGACCAGGTGCTCGTGCTCATCAACGGCAAGCGCCGCCACACCAGCTCGCTGGTCAACGTCAACGGTACGGTAGGACGTGGGACGGTAGGTACCGACCTCAACGCCATCCCCGTGGCCGCCATCGATCACATCGAGATCCTGCGCGACGGTGCCGCCGCCCAGTACGGCTCGGACGCCATCGCCGGCGTCATCAACATCGTGCTCAAGGAGCAGACCGACCTGGCACAGTTTACCGTCAAGGTGGGTCAGAACTACCCCAACCTCTTCAACGGCCCGCAGCGCGTGCGCGGCAACGTGCCCGAAGACTACATCCCCAAGTTTCGCAACGACGGCGAGGTGTACCAGGTGAGCTCCAACTTCGGCTTCAACGTGGGTGACAAGGGCGGCTTCGTCAACGTCACCGCCGAGCTGACGGAGCGCGGCTCGACCAACCGCTCGGGCAACTACCAGGGCTCGCCCTACCCCGACGGCTACATGCTGCCGCCCGACTACACGCGCACGCCTACCGAAGCCGACTTCTACGATCACGTGCACTCGGTGACCAACTTCGTCGAGAAGCAGGTCATGGAGATCGGCAACTCGTACATGCGCAATGCCGGCGCCTTCCTCAATGCCGCCCTGCCGCTGGCCGGTGGCGCCGAGTTCTACGCCAATGCCGGCTTCAACTACCGCAACGGCATTGCCCGCGGCTTCTACCGCTTCCCGGCCAGCCAGGCCCGCGTGGTGCCCCAGCTCTATCCGCACGGCTTCTCGCCCGAGATCCACACCGACATCCTCGACAACAGCTTCACCGTGGGCGTGCGCGGTGAAATCAGCGGCTGGAAGGCCGACCTGAGCCAGACGCGTGGCCAGAACAGCTTCGACTTCACCATCAAGAACTCGAACAACGCCTCAATGGGCACCAAGTCGCCCACCACGGCCTATGCCGGTGGCTTCAGCTATTCGCAAAACACCACCAACGTCGATTTCTCGCGCAAGTTCGACATCGGCTTCCCCGTGAACGTGGCTTTCGGTGGCGAGTTCCGCCTCGAGAACTACAAGATCTTCCCGGGTGAGGAAGCCTCCTACATCGATGGTGGCGTAGAGAACCTCTGGATCATCAACGGCGACAGCACCTACGTCAAGGGCGCTGCCGGTATCCAGGTGTTCCCCGGCTTCCAGCCCCAGAACGCGCTGAACAAGAACCGCAACAACGCCGCCCTCTACCTCGACCTCGAAGGCGACATCACCGACGCCTGGCTCGTGGGCGTGGCCGGCCGCTTCGAGAGCTATTCCGACTTTGGCTCCAACTTCAGCTGGAAGGTGGCCACCCGATACAAGATCACCGACGACATCAGCCTGCGCGGCGCCTTCAGCACCGGCTTCCGCGCCCCCTCGCTCCACCAGCTCTACTTCAACAACCTCTCGACCCAGTTCGTGACCATCGGTACCGAGCTGGTGCCCGTACAGGTGGGTACGTTCAACAACGAGAGCACCGTGACGAAAGCCTTCGGCATCGAGCCGCTCAAGCCCGAGATCAGCACCAACATCAGCTTCGGCATGGCCGGCCGCATCGGCGAAAACGCCAGCCTGACGGTGGACGCCTACCGCATCCGTATCGAAGACCGCATCGTGCTGTCGGGTCGCTTCAGCTCGGGCTACGAGCACATCCTGCAGCCCCTCGGCGCCGGCGCCGCACAGTTCTTCACCAACGCCGTGAACACCACCACCCAGGGCGCCGACATCGTCTTCACCTGGAAGAAGCGCATGGGCAACGGCCGCCTCAACTTCACCCTGGCCGGCAACTTCAACAAGACCGAGGTGGACCGCGACGCCAACGGCAACCCCATCATCCAGACCTCTGACGTCCTCAAGGGCAAGGAGAGCACGCTCTTCAACCGGGAGGAAGTGTCGCGTCTGGAAGTGGCCCAGCCCAAGAGCAAGGTACTGGCATCGGTGATGTATGAAGTGAGCAAGATGACCTTCATGATCCGCGCCACCCGCTTTGGTGAGATCCAGTACATCCACCCGTCCGACGGCGACCCCGCCAACTGGGTGATGAATGCCTTCACTGGCGAGGTGGAATCGCGTGATCAGACGTTCAGCCCCAAGATCGTCCCCGACTTCGAGTGGACGTGGCGCCTGAACAACAACATCAAGTGGACCCTCGGCGTGAACAACTTCACCAACACGTACCCCGACATGCACCAGCATTCGGGCAACGTCAGCTCGGGCCGCTTCCTCTTCAGCCGCCGCGTACAGCAGTTCGGCGTGAAGGGTACCTACGCCTACACCAAGCTGAACCTGACGTTCTGATGATCTTTTTCCTTTCGGAAAAAAGCAGCCCTGCCAGCCTCGCGCCGGCAGGGCTTTTTTTTGAGCGCCAGTGGCCTCAGCCAAACTGCACGCAACGCATCGACAACGTGCCGTAGTGGAAG
>CAYNYN010000014.1:0-3183 GCA_964401445.1 uncultured Saprospiraceae bacterium
TCCTCGATTCCTCTTCTTCAAACCACTTCCTTGAGCCGCTTTTTCAGGGCAAAGAGCTCGTCGCGATAGCGGGCTGCGGTGATGAAGTCGAGGTCTTTGGCGGCAGCCTTCATCTTGGCTTCCGTTTCGGCGATGAGCTTTTCGAGCTGGTCGCGGCCCATGTACTGCACTACGGGGTCGGCGGCGAGGGTGGGTGCTTCCGGCTCGACGTAGTAGTCCTGCTTGCCGCGGATGTCGAGGATGGACTTGCGGCTGAGGATCTCCTCGCGCGTCTTGTGTATGGTGGTGGGGGTGATGCCGTGTGCTTCGTTGTAGGCCATCTGTATGGCGCGGCGGCGGTTGGTCTCGTCGATGGTGCGCTGCATCGAGTCGGTGACCTTGTCGGCGTAGAAGATGACCAGGCCGTTGGCGTTGCGGGCGGCGCGGCCGGCGGTCTGTGTGAGCGAGCGCTCGTTGCGCAGGAAGCCCTCCTTGTCGGCGTCGAGCACGGCCACGAGCGACACCTCGGGCAGGTCGAGCCCCTCGCGTAGCAGGTTGACGCCGATGAGCACGTCGAAGTCGCCCAGCCGCAGGTCGCGCAGGATCTCGACGCGTTCCAGGGTGTCGATCTCGGAGTGGATGTAGCGCACGCGCACGTCGAGGTTGGCCAGGTACTTGGCCAGCTCTTCGGCCATGCGCTTGGTCAGCGTGGTGACCAGCACGCGTTCGTTGCGCGCCACGCGCTGCCGTATCTCGTCGAGCAGGTCGTCGATCTGGTTGATGCTGGGCCGCACCTCGATGGGCGGGTCGAGCAGACCGGTGGGGCGGATGAGCTGCTCGACCACCACGCCGCCCGTCTGTTCGAGCTCGTAGTCGCCCGGCGTGGCGCTGACGAAGATGACCTGGTTGATGAGCTCCTCGAACTCGGCGAAGTTGAGCGGGCGGTTGTCCAGGGCCGAGGGCAGGCGGAAGCCGTGATTGACCAGGTTGAGCTTGCGCGCCCGGTCGCCACCCCACATGCCCCGGATCTGGGGGATGGTCACGTGGCTCTCGTCGATGATCATGAGGTAGTCGTCGGGGAAGTAGTCCAGCAGACAGAAGGGACGCGTACCGGGTTTGCGGCCGTCGAAGAAGCGCGAGTAGTTTTCCACGCCGCTGCAGTAGCCCAGCTCGCGCAGCATCTCGATGTCGAAAGTGGTGCGCTCGCGCAGGCGCTTGGCTTCGAGCAGCCGCCCCTCGCGCTCGAAGTATTTCACCTGGGCTTTGAGCTCTTCCTCGATCTCGCGGATGATCTGGTTCATCCGGTCTTTGGGAGCGATGTAGAGGTTGGCCGGGAAGATGGCGGCCGTTTCGAGGCGTTCGATGCGCTTGCCCGTTTCCACTTCGATCATCTCGATCGACTCGATCTCGTCGCCCCAGAAGGTGATGCGGTAGCCGTAGTCCACGTACGGCAGGTTGATGTCCACCGTGTCGCCGCGCACGCGGAAGGTGGCCCTGCGGAAATCGGTCTCGGTGCGGGCGTAGAGGCTTTCCACCAGCGACCACAGGAACTTGTTGCGCGGAATTTTTTGCCCTACGGCAATGCGGATGATGCCCGACTTGTAGTCTTCGGGGTTGCCCATGCCGTAGATGCACGACACCGAGGCCACGATGATGATGTCGCGGCGGCCCGACAGCAGGTTCGAGGTGGCGCGCAGCCGCAGCTTGTCCACCTCCTCGTTGATGGCCAGGTCCTTTTCGATGTACAGGTCCGACTCGGCGATGTAGGCCTCGGGCTGGTAGTAGTCGTAGTAACTGACGAAGTATTCGACGGCATTCTCGGGGAAAAACTCGCGAAACTCGCCGTAGAGCTGGGCCGTCAGCGTCTTGTTGTGGGTGATGATGAGGGTGGGACGGTTCAGCCGGGCGATGACGTTGGCCATGGTGAACGTCTTGCCCGAGCCGGTCACGCCCAGCAGCACCTGTGCGCGTTCACCTGCTTCTATTCCTGCCACCAGCTGCTCGATGGCTTGCGGCTGGTCGCCCGTGGGCTTGAAGGGACTGACGAGTTTGAATCCGGACATAAGCAGGGATAATGGTTGAGCGTTGAGGGTAATCGAGACGCGGCTTTTTTACCACAGAGTTTCACGGAGTACGCACAGAGGGCCACAGAGTTTGGTGAAATCGGTTGAATCGGGGAAACCGGTGAAATCGGTTGAGCGTTGAGGGTTTGCCTCGCGCTACGCCGCAACGACACGCCACCCTTCTCTCTTCCCTCCATCACTCTGTCTCTCCGTCTCTCACTCATCGCCGCAGCGTGCAAAGTTCGTAAACTTGCAGCCCGAAACGGTTTTGCCAACTGAAAACAACGAATGATGGAGCTGGTTCTGCCCGATTTTGCTTCCGGTGCGGTGTGGATGGCGCTGCTCACCCTGACGTTCCTCGAGATCGTGCTGGGCATCGACAACATCATCTTCATTTCCATCGCTTCTTCGCGACTGCCAGAGAAGGAAGGCAAACGCGCCATCAACATCGGTCTGATCCTCGCCATGGTGATGCGCATCGCGTTGCTGTTCGGCATTTCCATACTCATCGCCATGAACGAGCCGTGGATTTCGTTCGACTGGGGCTGGGCCCACGGCGCCTTTTCCGGGCAGAGCCTGATCCTCATTGCCGGCGGCGTGTTCCTGCTGTACAAGAGCACCACCGAGATCCATCACAAGCTGGAGGGCGAGCCGGCACCCGAAAAGATGGTGAAGAACAAAGTGACGGCCACCCTGGGGCAGGTCGTGTTCCAGATCACGCTCATCAACGTCGTGTTTTCCTTCGATTCCATTCTCACGGCCGTGGGTATGACCAATGGCATCCACGGCGCGCTCCTGCTCATGATCATCGCCATCGTGGTGTCGGTGCTGATCATGATGGCCTTTGCTGCGCCCGTAGGCCGTTTCGTCAACCGCCACCCGACCATCCAGATGCTGGGTCTGGCCTTCCTCATCCTCATCGGCTTCATGCTCATTGCCGAAGGAGCGCACATGGCGCACCTGACGGTCTTTGGCGCCGAAGTGGGCGTCGTGCCCAAGGGCTACCTCTACTTTGCCATCGCTTTCTCGCTGTTCGTCGAGTTTCTCAACCTGCGCTTGCGCAAACGCACGGCCGAGCCGGTGCACCTGCATTCCATCACCGATGAAGCAGAGCGGAAGGGGGTGATATAGAAGGGAGATG
>CAYNYN010000014.1:3283-22954 GCA_964401445.1 uncultured Saprospiraceae bacterium
CTGCATTCCATCACCGATGAAGCAGAGCGGAAGGGGGTGATATAGAAGGGAGATGTGTGACGACCCCGACAAGTGGGGACAGGTCGTGACACCGTTAACACCGTGACGACGTGACGCGTGACGCGTGACAACGTGACGGCGTGACCATGTAACATCGTAAATTCCATTGTCCATTGTCCATCGTCCATTGCCCATGCCTGGCATCACTTTCGATCATGCGCGCACCGATGCCGACCTCGAGGGTATCCTGGCGCTTCAGCGGGCCAACCTGCCCGAGGCTTTGACTGCTGAAGAGATCCGGCAGCAGGGGTTTCTGACCGTCCGTCACGACCTGGACCTGCTGCGCCGCATGAATGCACCCTGGCCCCACATCGTGGCGCGCGATGCAGAGGGTATTGCGGGCTATGCGCTCGTGATGTTGCCCGAGATGGAGCCCGAGATCCCCATTTTGCAACCCATGTTCGAAAAGATCCGCACCCTGAGGTGGCAGGGCCGGCCCATCGATAGCCTGGACTGGTTCGTCATGGGGCAGGTGTGTGTGGCGCGCCGGGTGCGCAGCACGGGAGTGTTCGATGGCTTGTATCGACACATGCGGCAGCGCATGGCCGCTCATTTCGATTGCGTCATCACCGAGATCAGCCTGCGCAACCGTCGGTCGCTGCGCGCCCATGCACGCGTGGGATTCCAGACCATCCTCGAATACACCGATCCCTCCGGCGAAGCATGGGCCACCGTGCTGTGGGACTGGCAGTAGCTTTCGATGGTTGAGAGTTTGAGTTTAAAGTTTAAAGTTTAGTGTTTAAGGTTGACTATCAATTTTTTACGAATTGGCATTGTATCTCAATCGTCTATCGTCCATCGTCGGTAGCCCCCACCCTCACTTCACCAAATCGAACACGCGCGTGTACTTGACCGTGATGCTGCGCAGCTGCGGCTCGAGCATGGTGCGTCCTTCGTTGAGCACGACGAACAGGCCGGTGTTGGCGTCTTGCAGCCAGCCGAAGCGCACGTTGGCCGACCACGAGTCGATGACGCTGTTGTACTGGATGAGTGCCTGCAGGTACATGCGCGGCGTGAACGAGTACGAGATGCGCGACCGGAAGATGTTGGTCGTCACGTCGCCCAGCGGCAGGAAGATGTCGTTGCGGTTGAGGGTGAACTCGGACGTGAAGCGGTCGCCGAGGCGCAGCCCCAGCGTGATGCTGTTGTTGTAGCGCTTGCCGCCGAAGAAGCCGCCGAGGATGTGGCGCGTACGGACCCAGACGGGCTTGCTGCGGTTGGTAAAGAACACGAGCTGGGCTTCGCGATGCCGATACGTGCCCGCAGGCACGGCCACCTGGCCGGCGAGCAGAAAGGTGTCGCGCACGCCCTCGACGGTGAAGTTGATGCCCGTATGCACTTCCGTGCCGCTGCGGAATTCCCAGTGGTTGTCGACGTGCAGGAAGCTGGTCACCAGGAAGCCGTCGAAGCCCCAGTAGCTGCGGTACGAGGCGTGGGGGCGCAGCTCGAGGAAGCCGAAGCGGTTGTCGCCCGGCCGGATCCTTTTGAAGATGAGGAACTCGGGTTTGCGGAAAGCGGTGCGCTGCAGGAAGCCCACCTCGGGGTTGAACCCTTCGCCCACCTGCGTGTAGGCTGCATTCAGGATAAGGCCGTTCCACTCGTAGCGCGTCTGCAGGCGGAAGGCATGGTCGTGCTCGTCGATGCCGGGCGTGCGCGTGCCCGCCCAGAAGCCCGAGATGAGCCCCTTCTGGCCGATGCCCCATTTGCCGTCGAGGGCGTAGGTGCGGTTCCAGTCGTCGGGCGATTCGCCCAGGCCCTGCCGGTTGATGAGGGCGCCGCCCACGGCCGACCGCGGCGCAAACTCGTAGCTGGCGCGGGCCACCGTGTAGTTCTGGCGCTCGATGCCGGCCTCGGGCAGCGCGTCGGTGAACATGCTGAGCAGGCCCACGTTGGTGCGGTTCACCTTGCCGCTCAGGCGCGCCCCGCCGATGATGGGCACCACCTCGCCCGAGGGTCCTATGCCGATGCGTCGGCTGAAAAACAGATCGACTTCGCCCGGGCTGCCTACGGCAAAAAAGCCGGCGTTCTCGAGGAAGAAGGGCCGTTTTTCCGGAAAGAAAAGGTTGAAACGGTCCAGGTTGATCTGCTGCTCGTCCACCTCTACCTGCGCGAAGTCGGTGTTCCAGGTCAGGTCGAGCGTGAGCGAGGGCGTGATGCTGTACTTCAGGTCGCCGCCCACCTCGGGCCGCAGCTCCGTCTCGACGGGCGAGGTGGTGTAGTCGCGGCTGGCCTGTGCCAGCACGTAGGGGATGAGCTTGAGGTTGCCGGGGCTGCGCAGGCTCAGGCCGGTGAGCGTGCCAGCCAGCGACACGCGCTTCAGGTCGAACTGTATGGGCATGGGTGCCCAGTAGTCTACCTCGTTGTTCTTGCGGATGTTGCGCCGGAAGTTGAAGCCCCACGTCAGGTCGTCGCCCGAGCGGTAGCGCAGCGTGCGCAGCGGGATGGCAAACTCGGCGCTCCAGCCGTAGTCGCCGCGCTGGGTGCGCACCAGCCAGGTGGCGTCCCAGTTGAGGTTGAAGCCGCCGATGCGGCCCCCCTGCTGGCGGTTGTTCGAAAAGTTGCCAAGTCCCTCGTTGTCCACCTGCGCGTCGTATTCGGTGCCCAGCACGTTGGTGCCGAAGATGAAGCCGTTCTGGCCGTCGTGGTAGGTGTCGAGCAGGAAGAGCACGGCATCGGCATTGTCGAGCGAGGCATCGCGGCGGGCGTCCGACACCACCAGCTTGTCGGGCTCGCTGTCGTAGCACACCACCCCCACGTACAGATTCTCGTCGTCGTAGGCGATGCGCACCTCGGTGGGCTCGGTGGCGGGCTGGCCGGCATAGGGCTGCGACTGCGTCAGCGGGCCAAGGGGCGGGATGGCCTGCCAGACGGGGTCGTGGCGCACCTCGCCATCGATGACGGGCGCCTCGGTTACGCGTACGGCCCGACCCTCGGGTCTCGGGGCCAGGGAGTTGCCATCCTGGGCCATCATGCCTGTGGCCCATGCCAACAGCGGGATCAGAATCGCGGTCTTTTTCATCAGTCGGGTGTTGTGGGTTGGGAATGCCGGCCGAAATTTGGGAAAAATGTTGCAGTTGTCGTCGAGGGGTGCCGCGTGACACCCCCGCTACGCGGGACAGGCTGTGACGACGTGACATCGTGACACCGTGACATCGTGACGACGTGACGACGTCCATCATAGGTAGTGCATCGTCCATCGTCCATCGTCCAATTTTTGCTAAAATGGCGTTTCCAAATAAAATTGTGTTACCTTTGCGTCATTGTTCACCAAGGGTGAATGGCCACGATCCACACGCGGCAAGAGTCCGGAGCTACTGAAGCAACAGTTTTGTTCGGGATTCACAAAGCACGAACAGGCTCCGGAGGATTTCGACTACCAGTTTTTTTCCCCTACCTGATTTGCTGATTGTCTGCCTGGTGTTTTTGCCTTTCGGCAAATGGAACCTGGCTGCACCACGTCGTGCTTGCGTTTGCCGAAAGGCACGTACCATGCATCCTTTACTTACTTTTCAATGACGTTCAACGACATGGGGCTGAGTCAGCCCGTACTGAAAGCCCTCGCACGCCAGGGCTACACCCAACCCACCGAAGTGCAAGCGCGCGCCATTCCTGCCCTGCTCGACGGGCGCGACCTGCTGGCCAGCGCCCAGACGGGCACCGGCAAAACGGCTGCCTTCGCCATTCCCATCATCGAGCAGCTGATCAGAGGGTCGCAGCCCAAGGGCCGCCGGCCCATCCGCGCACTGGTGGTGACGCCGACGCGCGAGCTGGCCATTCAGGTGGCAGGCAACTTCACGGCCTACAGCCGCTACACCTCCCTGCGCACTACCACCGTGTACGGTGGCGTGAAGCAGCACCAGCAGGTGCGTGCACTGCGCCAGGGCGTCGATGTGTTGGTGGCCACGCCCGGTCGCCTGCTCGACCTCATCAACCAGGGGTATGTGAAGCTGAATGCGGTGGAGCACCTCGTGCTCGACGAAGCCGACCAGATGCTCGACATGGGTTTCATCCACGACATCCGCCGCATCATCGCGCTGGTGCCTACGCAGCGCCAGTCGCTGTTCTTCTCGGCCACGCTGCCGCCGGAAATCGTCAAGCTGTCGAAGCAGATCCTTGGCGAGCAGCCCGAGCGCATCGTCATCAAGCCCGAGCAGACGACGGCCGAGCGCGTCAGCCAGTCGGTGTATTTCGTGTCGCGCCAGTCGAAGCTGCCGCTCCTGCTGCACGTGCTTCAAGGCGATGAAGACAAAATGCCGACGCTCGTCTTTTCGCGCACCAAGCACGGTGCCGACAAGCTGGCACGCCGGCTCGGTCAGCGCGGCATCTCGGCCGACGCCATCCACGGCAACCGCTCGCAGGCGCAGCGCCAGAAGACGCTCAAGCGATTCCGCGAGGGGCGTACGCAGGTGCTGGTGGCCACTGACGTGGCAGCCCGCGGCATCGACGTGGCCAGCCTGAGCCGCGTGATCAACTACGACATGCCCAACCAGCCGGAGGTGTACGTGCACCGCATCGGCCGTACGGGGCGCGCCTCGCGCAGTGGTGAAGCGCTGTCGTTCTGCGGCACCGACGAACGCAAGCATCTCGTGGCCATTCAGAAGCTCATCCAGCAGCAGATCCCCGTGGCCGAGGAAAATCCCTTCCACGACGACACGCCTGCACCGCGCCCCGAGCGCAAGAAAAAGCCCTGGACGCACCGCGCGCGCAGCAGAAGCCGCAGGTGATATTTGCCGAAAGGCAAGGCATACAGACGAAAAAAAGAAGAAGAGACGCGGGCGACCGCGTCTCTTCGCGTTTTGGCCGGGCTCAGTGATGGACGACGAAGCGCCTTTCACGGCCGCCTACAGCCGCATGCAGTCCTCGTCCAGCACGCGGTCGAGGGTGTCGAGCAGGAGCTCGGCGTCGTGCTGGTCGAAGCAGAGCGGCGGCTTGATTTTGATCACGTTGTGATCTTTTCCGTCGGTGCTCATGAGGAAGCCCAGGCGGCGCATGCGGTTGGCCAGATAGTGCGCTTTGCGGGGGGCGGGCGTGCGCGCTTCCGGGTCGCGCACCAGCTCGAAGCCGAGGAACAGGCCGTGGCCGCGCACGTCGCCGATGACGGGATGGCGCGCCTGCAGCGCCCGCAGACCCTCGATGAGCAGCCCGCCGATGCACCGAGCATGCTCCTGGCGCTGCTCTTCCTCGATCACGCCCAGCACGGCCCGCCCGATGGCGCACGAGACGGGGTTGCCGCCGAACGTATTGAAGTATTCCATGCCGTTTGCGAAAGCGTCGGCCAGGGCGCGCGTCGTGACGACGGCCGCCACGGGGTGGCCGTTGCCCAGCGGCTTGCCGATGGTGACGATGTCGGGCACGATGCCGTGCAGCTCGAACGCCCAGAACGCATCGCCCACGCGGCCCAGGCCCGTCTGCACCTCGTCGGCGATGCACAGGCCGCCTGCGGCGCGCACCAGCCGGCACGCCTCGCTCAGGAAGCCTTTCGGCAAAACGATCTGGCCCGCACAGCTCATGATGCTCTCGAACAGGAAGGCGGCAGGGCGCCTGCCGGCTTGGGCGAGGCGGTCCAGGACCTGCGCCACATGCGCGGCATAGCGTGGGCCTGCCGTTTGGGGCTCGCGATACAGGCCGCGGTAGGTGTCGGGCATGGGCAGCACGTGCACGTGGGGTGGGGCGCCGCTGCCGCCCGGCCCGTCGAACTTGTAGCTGCTCACGTCGATGCAGCCCTGCGTGTTGCCGTGATAGCCCGTTTCGAGCACGAGCATGTCGCGGGCGCCGGTGGCCGTGCGTGCGATGCGCATGGCCAGCTCGTTGGCCTCGCTGCCGCTGTTGACGAAGTACACCACCTCGAGCGGGTCGGGCAGGGTGGCGGCCAGCGCTTCGGCAAAGCGCACGATCTCCTCGTGCAGGTAGCGCGTGTTGGTGTTGAGCACCCTCATCTGGCGCGTGCCGGCCTCCACCACGCGCGGGTGCTGGTGCCCCACGTGCGGCACGTTGTTCACGGTGTCGAGGTAGCGGCGGCCGTCGGCGGCGTAGAGGTGCTGCATGTATCCGCGCACGATGTGCAGCGGCTCGTCGTAGCTGAGGCTCAGGTTGGGGCCGAGGTGTTTTTTCCGCTTTCGCAAAATCTCGTCCACCGACAGGCGGTGGGGCGGCCGGTGCTGCGCTGCGGGCGGGAAGAAGGGCGCAGGGTCGGGGCACAGCGCCTGCCACAGCGGCCACGCTTCGGGGAAGGCCACGCCGGGGAAGTCGCCCGCATGGCCCAGCATGTCGAGCACCACCTGGAAGTGCAGATGGGGCGGCCACTGGCCGTTCTCGGGCGGCGGCCCGATGGTGGCGATCACCTCGCCCGCCTGCACCTCCTTGCCCGGATACAGCCCCTCGAGCGAGGACCGGCTCAGGTGGCCATAGAGCGTGTACCATTGGCCGCCTTCCGGCAAATCGTGCTCGAGCACGATGCAGGGGCCGTAATCGAGCGGGCGCGCATTGTCGGCGAAGCTGTGCAGGCGTCCGCGTGCCGGCGCATGGACGGGCGTGCCCGCCGGCGCCCAGATGTCGAGGCCGAGGTGGACGGTTCGCCAGCGCCGGCCGTCGTTGCCGTACTGCACGTAGGCGTCGGTGGTGTAGAAGGGGCGCACCTCGCCGTAGCCGCCAAAGCCCATCTGGGCACCCTGCTCGGCCAGCATCCGCTCGATGGTCTTCGCGAAGGCCTCGGTGGTGGTGTAGTCCGTGGGATGGCCCAGGTCGGTGCTGCCCACTGACAAGTCGAGCAGCGCGGTGCTTGCTGCCGGCACGACGACGGGGTGGAAAGCGGGGTTGCGCCGGACAAAGGCATCCCATTGACTGCGCTGGGGCACGGGCTCCAGCCCCGTCGTTTGCCGAAAGGCATACCAGGCCAGGGCCGGCGGGATTTCGCGCCAGCGGCGCAGCAGCTCCCAGGCCGGCGCCTCGCTGACGAACAGATATGCGTTGTCGGGCTGCTCGTGGCGCCGCTGCGCCGCCGCCGTGACGGTGAGGAGCAGGCGGGCAGCCACCAGCGGATACAGCACCTTCAGCTCGTCCTCTTCGAGCGGGCGTACGGCATGGAAGCCCCGCACCACCGCGCAGGCCGCAGCCAGCGGGTCGGCCATGCCCATGCAGGCATAGGCGCAGGCGATGGCCAACTCGTTGACGGTATGGGTGTGCAGGCTGTCGCCAAAATCGATCACGCCGCTGATGCGCGGCTGACAGACCTCGCCGCTGACCAGCAGGTTGTGCTCGTGCGCGTCGTTGTAGTTGACGCCCTGCCGCAGCCGCGGCAGCAGGGGCGCCGCCTCCCGCTCGAAAAGCTGCCAGAACCAGTCGGCCAGGGCGCGCTCCTCGTCCGACCGGAAAAAGCGGGCCAGGGGCCGGCTGTCGAGCGTGCGCGAGGGATCCCAGCGGTAGGTGCGATGGGCATACGGATGGTCGAAGTCGGCCAGGGCTGCGTTGAGCAGGCCGGCCACGCGGCCCCATTGTTCGAGCAAGGCCGTGGTGCGGGGCTGTACCTCGGCCAGCATGCGGCCTGCCACCCACGTCTGCAGGCGCAGCACCTGCCCGTCGGCCAGACGATACCAGCTGCGGCCATCCAGGCCGCGCACCACGCGGGGCGTCTCGATCTGCTCCAGGCGGCCGGCCAGGTGCTCCATGAGCGCGATCTGGAAATCGATGGCTTCGGTATCGGCGGGCGGCGGCGTGCACTTGGCCAGGAAGGGGCCACGATCGGTTTGCAGCAGGTAGTTGTGGTCCACCTCGCCCTCGAGGCGGTGTGCCGACCGGACCCGCAGGCCGTAGAGGTGCTGCAAGGCGTCGGCGATTTGGTTCGGCACGTGCATGTCGGGTGCGGGTTGGCTCATGCGCCAAAAATGGGCCCTGCCGGGCAAACGGCATAGGGGCACGCGCTCAAAATTCGTAGCGCACCTGTCCTTTCAGTTGCCAGCTGGTCTGCCGGGGCGCGTCGTCATCGGGGCGGGTGGGCAGGCCCAGCGGGCGCGTGACGGCGACGCGGCCTTCGAGCGTGAGGGCGCGCCACGGCCGCCAGCGCAGGTTGAGATAGGCGCGGGCGCCGTGGTCGTAGAAGGCGGGCAACGACAGGTTGTACAGCAGGTCGTTTTCGTAGGCGTAGATGCGCGACTCCCAGCCCTGCGTGCGAAAAATGGCCAGCCGGCTCGTCAGGCTCAGGGGGCGCCCCATGGGTCGGTACAGAAAGTCGTGGTACCACAGCAGGCCGGCCTGCCGGGCCGACGCATCGGCATACCGGCTGATGGTGAGGCGCGTGCGCCACGTCCACGCCTCGTCGAGCGGCACGACGAGCTGGACCAGCCACTGCTGCCGCCGGGTCTGGCGGTCGAGGGCGATGGCCGTCGCCGGATCGGAACGGGTGTCCCACTCGTGGCGCAGCCGCCATTCGGCGTACCATTCGACGTGGCGCCAGGGACTGAACGTGAGGCGCAGGCGGGCGGCGGTGCCGTCGGTGGGCGCCTTTTCGTTGAAGCGGAGCCACGGACTGCGGTACCAGTCGTGCCAGGCGTCGAGGGTCCATTTTGCCGAAAGGCGCCATTGCATGCCCAGGTAGTGGCCCTGCTCGTTGGCGGCGCGCGTCCAGCGGGCCACGGGCTGGGCGTATTCGCTGTAGAAGGCCCGGTCGAAAGCGCGGCCCTGCCAGGCCAGCCGCAGGTGGCGCCCCAGCGTGAGCACCAGGCCGCCGGTGAGCGCCGTGGCGCCGTGCCCCTGCACGGCCGCTTCGCCGAAGAGGAGGACGTTGCGCCAGACCCAGCGGCCGTCGATGCTGGCCATCCACAGGTCGCTGCCCGTGGGCTGGAAGGCGTTGTCGAGGCGGGGCGCCGGCAGGCGGGGCAGGCTGTAGTGCTGGTGCAGGGCGTTGAGGGCCATCAGGCTGCCACCCTGTTCGTACTGCAGGCGCAGGCCCGCGAGTCGCTCGCGCACCGCCCCTCGACGCTCGTAGTCGGCCTGCGACAGGTGCAGGCCCGAGTTGCGCAAGGCACTGAACGACACGAGCGAGTCGGGCGGGCAGCAGGTGGTGGCGTCGCGCCCGGCCAGCGAAGCGAAGGTCCACAGCCGCCACGCCGGCGCCACCTGCCACTCGGCCGCCATCCCGCGCAGGAAGCCGAACTCCTGGCTCGAGGTGTAGGGCCGGATGGGCACGTTGCTGCGCACCACGGCCACGGCATCGGGCCCGAAGGCGGGGGCGAAGCCCGTCCACACGAGCAGGCCCTGTCCCAGACGCAGGTGGTAGTCGCCCAGCCACAGGCGGTTCAGCCTGCCGAGCGGGGCGTGCAGGGCCACGTGCCCGCTGAGGAAGTCGACGCCGTATGGGCTGTGTGGGGTCCACCACGCTTCGCCGGGGTCTTTTTCCATGGTGAGGCCCGCCTGCAGCCGTCTGCCGGCCGTGAACTTGTACCGCAAGTAGGATTTCAAGGGACGGAAATCGGGCCAGTCCGTGCGCCACTCGCTGCGCAGGTAGAGCTGGCTTTCGCCAAAACGCAGGGCGCTGCGCCAGTCGGGCAGGGCGTCGTTTGCCGAAAGGCGGATGAACGGCAGCAGGGCCCGGATGGTGGCCACGTCCCAGCCCGGCACGGCCTGCAGCTCGTAGATGCTGAGCAGGCGCCCGAAGCGCTGCCGGTAGTCGAGCAGCGAGGCGATCTGCATGGCATCGAGGCCGGGCAGCTCGCCCAGCTCGTCGGCGGTGGCGTCGTTGATGGAGAGGGGGTGGTCGAGCAGCGTTTCCAGCGTTTCGAGGAAGGTGTCCCACTCGCCCGGGTCGAGTTCGTTGGCGGCGGCGAGGGTGGCGATGGCTTCCCAGTGGTCGGCCAGACGTTCGGGCAGCTCGGGAATGGTGTCGGTGTGGCCCAGGGCAGGCCAGGCAAACCAAAGAAAGGCGCACAGGGCAAGGCGAGCGGGCATCTTTTTCAGGATTCAGGCGTTGCCCAAATTTACGGGACGAAAGGGCCGATTACAAGCAGGACGCGGTGCCATTTTGCGAAAGCATATGCTACCTTTGTAGGTACACGGAATTTTTTCATGAACATATTTTCATAACTTTGTGCTATGAAAGAAAAGGAGCCAGCCAACACCTACGTGATCGACGAGAAAGAAGCCGAGCGACTGGAGCGCATCGCCTACATCCTGAAGACGGTGGCGCATCCCATTCGGCTGGGTATCATCAAGTTGCTGGAAGTGAATCCCCGCATGAGCGTGACGGAGATCTGCAATGCGCTGGGCACGGAGCAGTCGCTGACTTCGCACCATTTGCAGAACATGCGGCTCAAGGGGATCCTGAGCGTGAAGCGCGAGGGGCGCAGCATGATGTACAGCCTCAAGGAGCGCGACGTGTCGCTCATCATCGACTGCCTGGACAACTGTCAGTGCAACATGTAAACCCCGATTGAATCAAAGAAGGCAAAACAAATGGGACTGTTCAAAAAAGGATCAAAGCTTTACAGCATCTTTCACCTCAAGTGTCCGCGCTGTGCGGAAGGTGACCTGTTCGAGACGCCGACGTTCTCCTTCCGGAAACCGTTCTACATGCCGCAGCATTGCCCCAAATGCGGGCAACCTTACTTCCTCGAGCCCGGCTTTTACTACGGCGCCATGTTCATTTCCTATATCTGGACGGGCTGGGTGAGCCTCTTTTTCGTGGGCATCCTGATCTGGGGCTTCGGCGTAGGGGTGAACACGGCTTTTGCCCTGCTGGTGCTGCTGATGGCGCTGCTCTACGTGTGGATCTTCCGCGTGTCGCGCGCCATGTGGCTGGCCATGAACGTCAAGTACGATCCGCACGCGCTGGAAAACCCGATCCCTGTCAAGGGGCAGACTGCCAAGGCCACCACGAAGGCCTGACACCACTGCGCTGTTTCACCATCCAAAATTGACGGAAATGATCGCTTCTTCGGGCGACATCGCCACACTCGTAAGGGAAAACTTCCCGCTACTGACCGACCCGGCACTCATCGATGAGATCGCGCGCGTGGGCCGGCTGATGACTTTTCGCGAAGGCGAGATCATCATGGACTATGGCGCCTACATCAAGATGGCGCCCCTGGTGATCGAGGGCACCATCAAGGTGGTGCGCGAAAACCGCCACGGCAACGAGATCTTCCTCTACTACCTCGCCGCGGGCGACACCTGTGCCAGCTCGTTCAGCTGCTGCCTCACCCAGAAGCGCAGCTTCATCAAGACCATCGCCGAGGAGGATACCACGGTTATCGCCATCCCCGTGCAGTACGTGGACGAGTGGATGACCAAGTACCGCAACTGGAAAGACTTCGTGATGCAGGCCTACGACCGGCGCATCATGGAGCTGATCGACACGATCGACAGCATCGCGTTCATGAAGATGGACCAGCGGCTGATGAAGTATCTCGAAGACCGGGCCTTCGTCACCGGATCCAACACCATCAACCTGACCCACCAGGAGATCGCCAACGACCTCAACGCCAGCCGCGAAGCCGTCTCGCGCCTGCTCAAGAAACTGGAGCAGCAGGGCGTCATCCGCCTGGGCCGCAACCGCATCGAGCTGCTGGAAAACTGAGCATGGCCTCACGCCACGACGCAAAGACGCTACGATCCGCCAAGTTTTTTTTCGAATCTCAACCTCGCGCCCCAAGGCGCGTCTCAGCCATCAAGCCTTCCCTTCCACGTAATCTTGCAGGTAGGTGAAATGCGGCCCCAGGTGGCCATCCAGGGCGATGGTGGCCCGCTCGAGCATGGCGCTGTGTGGCTTCAGCAGCTCGGGGAAGACGTGCTCGATGAACTGCTGGCCGAAGGCCTGGGAGGCGTCGCGGGGCAGCTCGCTGGGCAGGTTGTCCACGGCCATCACGTCGAAATACTCGGGCTGGTAGGGCGGCACCTCGCTGTTGGTGGCGGGGTCGTAGCCATAGACGGGGTCGGCGATTGTGGAAGGGCGCAGCGTGCAGGGGATGGACGCATTGGGCGCTATGTCGCAGGTGACGTCGCCGATGGTGCGAATGCGGAAATCGGAGCGCAGCATGTCCTCCCTCGTGAAAAACTTCGGCGCGCGCGGATTCCAGTACACGCCGTGGATCATGACGTCGGCTGCCTGGGCGAAGGGCCCGAACGCGCTTTCGTACTCCTCGGGATGGGCATAGAAGTGGGGCCGGTCGAAGGGCCGACCTTCGCGATGGCGCACGTACCAGGGCGCGCCGATCTGGGTGAACACGGCTTCGTCGAAGGTTTGCCCGAGAAACGCTTCGGGTGTCACCTCGCGGATGCCCATGTCGCGCAGCACGCGTGCCGCGCCCGTGCCCACGCGTCCGGTGCCCGTGAGCACGATCTTGACCGGCGGCAGTTGCAGCCGCTCGTAGTGTTGCAGCACCTCTTCGTAGTCGTGGCAGTCTTTCATGCGCACCAGCTCGAACGAGCCGGTGCGCCGGCCCAGCGCATAGATGGTGTTGTGTGCGCCTGCCATGCCGGCGAAATAGCCGAAGGCGATGACCCGCTTGCCCGACTCGTCGGTGAGCACCTCGTAGTCGATCAGCCGGATGCGCTTGCGCAAAATGGCTTGCAGCAGCGGTCGGTTGTAGGGCTGCTTCTTGATGGTATGGGAAAAGAAGAAATAGGTCTTCCCGGGGATGAGCTGTTCGATGGGCACCTCTTTTACACCCAGCAGGATGTCCCGATCGCTCAGGTCGGTGCGCAGCGGGATGCCCAGAGCGGCATATTCCTCGTCCCTGAACGCCCGGATGGGCGAGGGCTCCACCACGATGTCCACCTCGTACCGGTCCATGAGGAAGCGACACTGATCGGGCGTCAGCGGCACGCGATTGTCGGGGGGCACCTTGCCTTCCCGGATGAGTCCTATTTTCAGCATGCAGGTTTCGTTTGGTCAGGTTGGGAATCGGAAGCGTGCAAATATATCGGCCATAACCAGGTTTTGGAAATGGCCGGCCGCGCCAGGCACCTGCCCGGCCTGCCGCCCGAGTGGGAAGCCTTTCGCACTCAGCGGGCTATACCTTACGATGAGTTTTAATGAAAAAATTATCAATAATTATTTGTTGAAATGTTTGAAATACAGGTTGTAAGGATTTAAATTTGGGGTCTCGAATCGCATCCATCCCCCCAGCACAAGTCGAGACGAATCCCCCCGTCACCACACACCACCTTTTTTAACCAAAACTGTTAAAGGGGATGTACACCTTCGTTTTCATCGTCATCGCACTGGGACTGTTCATCAGCCTGTTTTTCAGCAAACATGCTTCGCACTCCCGGCACTCCTCGTGATGGCCGGCGGCGCATTTCTGCCGCAGCGCCAGTAAACTTTTTTCATTTTGGTTCGTTTGTCATTTGCCTGTTTGGGTGAACGACTTCGGTCGTGCCCGGCAGCGGCAAAGTGCAGCGATTTTTGCCTACATTTGCAGCGGCTTTGCCAACGGGCTGAAACGACAGCCCCGAGCGAATTGACAATACGGGGACGTACCGGTATCGACAGGAAAGTGGTGCCGTACAGTAAGCATGCCGGAGCATGATCGCTCAACTCCGTCAACAACTGGCGATCGACTCGTTTTAAATGGCGACTACAACTACGCCATGGCTGCCTAATCCAAGCGGATTAGAAGCCATTCTGCCGCACGCTTGACGCCTGATACACAGCGTGCCGCGGATCACGACCCCTCAGGCTTGGGTGGGCAACCTGCTCCAGTTGTCCGCCGACATTTCCGGAGCTCAGGCGAGTGCATGGGCGGGTTCCCTGGCCTACCACTCGCTGAAACTCCAAACAGGGAACTAAGCATGTAGAAAGCTGTGCGGAGCTTTCTCTGGACGCGGGTTCGACTCCCGCCGTCTCCACAAGGCATACGAAGCCCTTCATCACGACGTTGATGGTGGGCTTTTCTATTTTGCGCCAAAAAGCCTGCGTATGCGCCTTTATCTGCTCACCCTGCTGGCCCTGTCCGCGGCCATCGTCCCCGCCTGTGCCCAACCCGATTTCTACGTCAAAGGCAAGTACTACTTCACCCATGCCGACACGCTGCGTGGCAGCCTGCGTCCCGAGCGCACCTGCTACGACGTGACGTTCTACGGCCTCGACCTCCGGATCGATCCCGAGAAGAGAAGGATCGACGGCTATGTGGATATCGCCTTTCGGGTGGTGGAGCCCACCAGGCGCCTGCAGATCGACCTGCACAAGCGCATGAAGCTGGAGCGCATCGAGCTGGATGGCGCGCGCAACCTGGCCTGGGATCGCGACGGCGACGCCATCTTCGTGCGTACGCCCTTGCTGCACCGGGGCACGCGGCATGTGTTGCGCGTGTACTACGGCGGCAAGCCGCGAAAAGCGCCCTTTCCCCCCTGGCAGGGTGGCTTTGTGTGGAAAAAGGATCAGAACGGCAAGCCGTGGGTGGGCGTGGCATGTGAGGGCGACGGCGCCAGCCTGTGGTGGCCCAACAAGGACCACCTCAGCGACGAGCCCGACAGCGCCTCCATCCGCGTGGCGGTGCCGCCGGGGCTGATGTGCGTGGCCAACGGCCGGCTGCGCGCCGTGGACACCTTGCCTTCCGGGTGGCCGCGCTACCACTGGTTCGTCTCCTATCCCATCAACAACTACAACATCACCGTCAACATCGGCGACTACGTCCACTTTCACGACGTGTGGGTGGCCAGCGACGGCGACTCGCTCGACCTGGACTATTACGTGTTGCGCGACAACCTCGAGCGCGCCAGGGAGCACTTCCGGCAGGTGCACGGCGTGCTGAGCTGTTTCGAAAAGTACTTCGGCAAATACCCGTTCTGGAACGACGGCTATGCCCTGGTCGAGACGCCCTACCTCGGCATGGAGCACCAGGGCGCCATCGCCTATGGCAACCGCTACCTGCGCGGCTACCTGGGCGGCATGATCCCGCCCGACATGGACTGGGACTACATCATCGTGCACGAGACGGGACACGAGTGGTTCGGCAACTGCCTCAGCGTGGCCGACCTGGCAGAGATGTGGATCCACGAGTCCTTCACCACCTACATGGAAGCCATCTACGTGGAGTGCCGGTACGGCTACGAGGATGCGGTGCGCTACCTGCAGGGCCAGCGCCGCATGATCGCCAACGAGGAGCCGATCCTCGGGCCTTTCGGCGTCAACTGGGAAGACTGGAAAGCGTCGGATCACTATTACAAGGGTGCATGGGTCTTGCACACGCTGCGCCATGCCATTGGCGACGACAAGCTGTGGTGGCAACTGCTGAAGAGTTTCTATCAAAAGCACGCCTGCGGCATCGTGACGACCGAGGATTTTGTGCGGCACGTGGAAGAGACGACGGGGCGCTCCTGGACGGCCTTCTTCGGACAATACCTGCTGTGGCCTTCCTTGCCCGTGTTCGAATGGCGCGTGCAAAAAGCGAAAGGCCAGTGGCAGCTCGAATATCGCTGGCAGGCCGACGCGCCCGGCTTCGACATGCCGCTCTGGATCGAATCGGGCGGGGAAAAGATCTGGCTGCAGCCGCGCACCGATGCCTGGCAGCGCACGACTCTGCCGGCCGGCGACGTGCGCGTGCCGACCGAGCTGTTTCTCATCGAAGTGAAGGAGGTGGAGTGAGCAGGGGGAAGATTCGAGGGGCCATGGTTGAGACTTCCCGATGCTCGTAGCCCGTCCCGAGTATCGGGGCAGGCTGTTGCACCCGTCATCGAAGAACCAGGGGCCATAGCCCCTCGTCCCGAAAACGGAAAAGGCCTTCCAGATCGGAAGGCCTTTATTTGGTCTTGTGGTACTTATTCGAAAAAAGGTGGTTCGATCACTTGCAGGTACCGCTCACGCGCCAGGTGCCATCGGCCTGCCGTTCGATGCGCAGGTCGGGGAAGTTTTTCCTGAGCGTGGCGATCAGCGTTTCGAGCGGCTGGTCGTGGATGTCGTTGGTATAGCCGCAGTCGAGGCGCTCGGCTTCGAGGGTGAAGCGCGCGTGGTAGCGGTAGCCCAGCACCCGGAACACTTCTTCCAGCGGCGTATTGCGGAACTTGAAGCGGTGCGTCTTCCAGCTCACGGCATTGCCGAATGCGTCTTTTTCGCGGTCGAGGCGCTGCTGCGTCGGGTTCCAGCGGATGCGCTCGCCGGCGCGCAGCTCGAAGCGCTGGTCCGACTGTGCCGGCACGAATGCCACGTGCCCCTCTTCGACGTACAGCATCACTTCCGACTCACCGGGGTAACTGCGCAGGTTGAAGCGGGTACCCAGCACCTGCACGCGGCCGGTGGGCGTTGTGACGACGAAGGGGTGCTCGGGATCTTTGGCTACGCTGAAGAAGGCTTCACCTTCGAGCTGCACCTTGCGCAGCGACCGGCCATAGCCGTCAGCCACGGTCAGCCGGCTCCGTTCGTTGAGCCATAGCGTCGTGCCATCGGGCAGCGTGTACTCCACCTGCTCGCCGGCGGCAGTGGCCAGCTCGAGCGCCTCGGCAGGGGCCATCCACTGGCGCAGCCCGAAGACGGCAGCCACGAGGACGACGGCGGCAACAGCAGCCCACGCCATGAGTGGCCGGCGCCGCATGCGGCGAACGGGGCGTTCGGCACGTGCCAGCCTGGTTTCATGGAATCGCTTCCATGCCGCTTCGTGGTCGAAACGCTCGCCCTGCTTATAGGAACCCGTCAGCTCCCACAGCCTGTCGTATGCCTTCTGCTCTTCCTTCATCTCCTTGCGGTTCCCGTTTTGCTCCCACCATGCGTGTTCTGCCTGCGTGAGGCCGATGCCCAGGCGCTGCTTGATGATGAGGGCAATGAAATGAAATTTCTCCATTCTTCTGGTTTCAGGGGTCAGGGATCAGGTGTTATCGTTGTCGTGACACCAAAAAGACACCTTTCGGTACCTTTTCCCCTAAGTGTAAAGCGGCCACTTTGGCAGCTGGCAGACAATTGCCATGCAAAAGCGCCTATTTGAGCCAGGGACCGAGGCGCGCGCGCAGCAGCTTGAGTGCACGGGTCATGTGGTTTTCCACGGTTTTGGTGGAGATGCCGAGCGTGTCGGCGATCTCCTGATGGCTCATGTGCTCGAACCGCTTCAGGACGAATACCACGCGGCACTTTTCCGGCAGGGCATCGATGGCGGCATCGACGATGGCCTGCAGCTCGTCGCCTTCCAGCGTCTGCTGCGCCGAGGGGTCGCCCGTCTCGGTGCGCTCGAGCTCCTCGGCATCGTCCCAGCTCGTCCTGCGATCGCGCAGGTGGTTCAGGGCGCGGTTGCGCGCAGCACGGCTCAGGTAGGCCCTCAGGCCGGAACGGATGCGCAGTTGCGTGCGTTTTTTCCAAATTTCGAAAAACACCTCCTGAGCCAGGTCTTCGGCCGTGTGCGGGTCGCGTACCAGGCGCGCGATGGTCAGGCACACGTGTTCGTAATAGGCCGCAAACAACAAGCGCATGCCTTCCTCTTCCCCTCGAGCCAGGAGGCGCAGGATGTCGTCATCTGGTTTGTGTGGGTAGTTGGACACGAGGCGCAGGGTGTTTTTTGTCGTTTGCTGACCAAACTGCGAATGGCCGGTTGGGCATTTTGCCATTTCACCCAATCCAATGCAAACGCATTTTGTGGCACAAAGATACTGGCTTGGGTATCTGGCTCATTATCAGCGTTCGATGCCATTCCTTTTTGCGCAAAGCAATCGTTCGGGTGAACCGTTCGGCAAAATAAGATTTCGGCAAAAACAGGGGAAACTTCATATTTGGGGCGCTTTTCGGTCCGAGGCCGGCATGGCCGCTGTGGAAGGTGCTTTTGTGAAAACTGCAATAAAGCGAACAAGTATGATGAAGAAACTGATTCCGATCGCACTCACCTGGCTCATGCCCGTGATGATGTGGGCACAGGAAGGACAACAGGAGATGGGCCTGGACGAACGCATCGACAGCTGGGTGCGCCCGGCTACCAATGTAGTCGAGAGTATCGTCTTCTATTCGGTGGGTAGCGGTGCCACCGCCATGCCACTGGTGGTGATCATGCTGTTGCTGGCCGCCACTTTCTTTACGCTCTATTTCAAGTTCATCAACATCCGCGGCTTCAGGCTGGCCCTCGACACCGTGCGCGGCAAGTTCTCCGATCCCGACAACCCGGGCGAGGTGTCGCACTTCCAGGCCCTGTCGGCAGCTTTGTCGGGCACGGTGGGCCTGGGCAACATCGCCGGCGTGGCCATCGCCATCTCGTTGGGTGGTCCCGGCGCCACCTTCTGGATGATCGTGGCCGGCCTGCTGGGCATGTCGTCCAAGTTTGCCGAGTGCACGCTCGGCGTGAAATACCGCGACGTGGGCCCCGACGGCACGGTCTATGGCGGCCCGATGTACTACCTGACCAAGGGCCTGAGTGAGAAAGGCATGGCCACGCTGGGCAAGGTGCTGGCCGTCTTTTTCGCCCTCATGTGCGTGGGCGGATCGTTCGGTGGCGGCAACATGTTCCAGGCCAACCAGGCCGCCCAGCAGTTCAACAAGTTCCTCGGCTTCAACGCCGGCTATGCCGGCTTCCTGTTCGGCCTGGTGATGGCCATCCTCGTGGGCATCGTCATCATCGGCGGCATCAAGCGCATCGGCGCCGTGGCCGAGCGCATCGTGCCCTTCATGTGCGGCCTGTACGTGCTCTGTGCCCTCGTCATCCTGTTTGCCAACTACCACCACATTCCCGAAGCGTTCGGGCACATCCTCAAGGGGGCCTTCACGCCCGAGGGCGTGGCCGGCGGCTTCGTCGGCGTGCTGGTGCAGGGCTTCCGCCGCGCGGCCTTCTCCAACGAGGCGGGCGTCGGCTCGGCGGCCATCGCCCACTCGGCCGTGAAGACCGAGTACCCCGCCAGCGAGGGCATCGTGGCCCTGCTCGAGCCCTTCATCGACACCGTGGTGGTCTGCACCATGACGGCTCTGGTCATCATCATCACGGGCAACTACATCAACGTGCCCGAGGGCGTCGACGGCGTGGACCTGACCTCGCGTGCCTTTGCCTCGGTGCTGCCCTGGTTCCCCTACCTGCTGACGGTGGCCGTGGTGCTGTTCGCCTTCTCGACCATGCTGTCGTGGTCGTACTACGGCCTCCAGTCGTGGCTGTTCCTCTTCGGCCGCACCAAGTTCAACGAGTACTTCTACAAGGTGCTCTTCCTCGTATTCGTGGTCATCGGCGCGTCGGCCAGCCTCGGCTCGGTGGTCGCCTTTTCCGATGCCATGATCTTCGCCATGGCCATCCCCAACCTCATCGGCGTGGTGATGATGGTGCCCAAGGTGCGCGAGGAGCTGGCACGCTATCTCGATTTCACGCGCAAGTTCGACAAACGCTGATCGGCACCGGTGGCCCCGCTGCGCCGTACGGGAATGTCTGTACCTTGCAGGCATTCCCGTACGTGTTTTTAGCCCATGCCTGAACGGCGTGACACGGTGATGCCCCGATACTCGGGGCAGGCAGTGACGACGTAACACCGTGACTTTCCATCGTCTATCGTCCATCGTCCATCGTCAATCTCTGTACCCTCATGCTTCGACCAATCGCTTTCGCTCTGTGCCTGCTTGCCAGTCTGGTGGCGCCCCGCGCTGCGGCGGCCCAGTCGTTCACGTGCGCGCAGGAGGAGCCGCATTACGTCATCCTGCTGCTCGAAGGCAAAACGGTGGACCTGCCCGAGATG
>CAYNYN010000015.1:0-22350 GCA_964401445.1 uncultured Saprospiraceae bacterium
CTCATCCTCAATTGTTCAGCTCCTTGCGCAGCCGGTCGAGGTTGTTGATTTTCATCTGCATGATGCGGGCGATGCTGTGGGCACGCTCGATAGCCGTTTCGAGCACTGGCCCTTCGAACATGGCCCGGCCCACGCGCTCGAAGGTGGCGAGCCAGCGCGCGAACAGCTCTGCCCGCAGCGGCCGGGCGCGATGCAGCTCGAGGTGCACGTCCATGGGGTTGCCCCGATAGGCGCCCCGTTGCCACAGCACCTGTTCCCAGAAATCGGTGATGCGCGGCAGATGCTCTTCGAGTTGAATGCCAGCCACCTCGAGGAAGAGGGTGTGCATCTCCGGGTCTTCGAGCAGCTCCCGGTAGAAGGCCTCGAGCCACAGTTCGAGGTCGCCGCGGTCTTTCAGGTCTCTTTTCGGCAAAGCGTTTCTTTTCAGGTTCAGCAAATACGGGGCAGTTGTTCGCCCGTGAGCATGTTCACCACGCGCGTGCCGCCGATGCGGCTTTTGAGCACCACCTGTTTGGGGTGGGCTTCCACCACCTCGCCGATGATGGCGGCCCGGGCGGTGTCGTCGCGCTGGCGCAGCAGGTGTACGGCCTGCGCTGCGATGTCTTTTTTGGCGAAAGCCAGAAAAATGCCTTCGTTGGCCACGTAGAGCGGGTCGAGCCCCAGCATCTCGCACGCCCCTTCGACCTGCGCTTCGATGGGTATGGCGGCCTGCTCGATGCGGATGCCCAGGCCCGTGTCGCGCGCCACCTCGTTGAGCACGGTGGCCACGCCGCCGCGCGTGGGGTCGCGCAGCAGGTGGATGTCGGGGCCGAAGGCATCGAGCAGGGCGCGCACGGGCTCGTGCAGCGGCCGGGTGTCGCTCTCGATGGTCGTCTCGAAGGCCAGCCCCTCGCGCACCGACATGATGGCGATGCCGTGGGTGGCCACCGGCCCGCTGACGATGATGCGGTCGCCCGGCTCGACGTGGCGACTGCCGATGCGCGCGCGCGGATGGACGTGGCCCAGGCCCGTGGTGTTGATGAACACCTTGTCACCCTTGCCGCGCTCGACGACCTTGGTGTCGCCCGTGACGATACGCACGCCGGCAGCGGCACAGGCACTCTTGATGCCGAGCAGGATGTCCCACAGTTCGCTCAGGGGCAACCCCTCTTCGAGGATGAGGGCCAGCGACAGGCTGTGCGGCATGGCGCCGCACATGGCCAGGTCGTTGACGGTGCCGTTGATGGCCAGCTCGCCGATGTTGCCGCCGGGGAATTGCACGGGCGAGACGACGAAGCTGTCGGTGGTGAAGGCCATGGGCCCCTCGCATTCGAGCACGGCGCCGTCGTGGCGCTGGTCGAGCTGATCGTTGCCCAACAGCTCGAAGACCACCTTGTCGAGCAGGCGGTTGGTGAGCAGGCCCCCGCTGCCGTGCCCCAGCGTGATGCGGTCGAAATCGAGGCGCGGCATGGGGCAATCGAGCTGAATGCGTGCCTTGCCGGGTTTTTTCTCGGTCATGGTCTGGTTGGTTTGCAGGTTCGCAGTTTGGTGCAATCGGGTGAATCGGTGAACCGGTCGAATCCGTTGAGGGTTGAGCGTGTAGCGTTGAGGGTTTGGCTCACACAACGTAGTTCCCGTCTTTTGCGAAGTGCACCATCTCAACATCGCTGCGTAGCAGCGTCTCAACATCGCCGCCTTTGGCGATGTATCAACACCGAGCGAAGCGAGTCTCAACCGTCAGATCCTCGGTTCTTCAAATCCTCCTCCCTGTCCCTCATCCACCAGCTCTTTTGCCGGTGTAGGTTACCGATTCGTATCGGCGGTAGCGGTATATGGTTCTTCGGGCGCTGTACCAGTCGCGTTCCATGAGCTGGCACGCCAGGTGCGGGTCGGTGCGCTTGAAGACGAAGTTGCGGCGCTTTTCGGCAAAGCCCATGTCGTCTTCGAAAAAGTTGCGGTGCATGCGTGCCAGCTCTTCTTCGCGGTAGCGCTCCAGCGGCCGGAATGCTTCGTCTTTGCGGCGCTGGAAGCGCTTGCCCATGAGCAGCTTGTCGAACCAGTCGAGCCGGGCGATGGCGCGTGCATGGGCGCGTACGGCCGCTTCGAGCCCTTCGGCCGGCAGCACCTCGTCGATGAGGCCCGTCTGGCGGCCGATGGTGGTGCCCCAGGGCAGGCAGGCCTCGGTGAACAGGCGCGCCTTTTCGGTGCCGATGCGTCGGGGCAGCAGGTAGGTCCAGAACTCCGAGCCGTACAGCCCCATGTTGCGCGTGTGGGGGTTGAGCACGATGCCTTCCCGCGCCAGGATCTTGTCGGCGGCCAGAGCCAGTGCGACGCCGCCCGCGCCGGCATTGCCCTGCAGCACCGACACGAGGTAGTGGTCGGTATCGCGGATGAGGGCTTCCACCAGGTCGTCCATGGCCAGGATGTTCTGCCAGGCCTCTTCTGCCGGGTGGGGTGCCGCCTCGATGCAGTTGAGGTGGATGCCGTTGCTCCACAGGTCGGCCCCGCCCATCAGCACGATGACGCGCACGGGCCGCCGGCGCGCCCGCTCGAAGGCCGCCAGCAGGCGCCGACACTGGTCGGTGTTCATGGCGCCGTTGTAGAAGTCGAAGTGCAGGTAGCCCACGCCCTCTTCTTCCTCGTAGCGTATTTCGCGAAAGCGGCGCCCCGCTTCTTCGGCGAAGGGGTCTTCGGGCAGGTCAGGCACTGCCTCGCCAAGGATGTCGATGGTGCCGCCCACGGGTTCGGCGGCCGCCATTCCGGCGCGGTGTAGCGCCAGCGCTGCCGGCAGCTTGATGCCGTCGGGCCCGGGCGCGCGCAGGTGGCTCAACCACAGTGCTCCCTCGCCGCAGCCCACGCAGATAGCGCCGTGGCGGTGTGCCAGCACGCTGCCGTCGGGCCCGCGCAGGTGGTCCTCTTCGGTGGCGCCGAAGGCCAGCCAGCGCCGTCCGCCCAGCACGACCGGCGCGCCGGGTGCGCTGTCGGCGGCCCGCACGCGAGCGGCCAGCTCGTCGGCCGATGCCTGCCAGTCGAGCGCGAAGGCCTCGGCCTGGAGGCGGGGACGCCAGCCCGTGTCGGGCCAGGGCTCCGGCTGCGGGTCGAGGGGGCCCAACCCCTGCTCGAAGCGGCTCACGGCCTCGACCAAGGCCTGCATGGCCGCATCGGTCACCTCGCGCCGGTAAATGGCGGCCTTGCTGCGGCCCGTCGGCAACTGACAGGGGGCCCACGCCCACACGGGCCCCGCATCCATACGCGCCGTGGCCTGCACGATGGTCACGCCCCAGCGGCGCCGACCCTCCAGCAGGGCGTGGTCGAGCGAGGAGGCGCCGCGGTCGCCCGGCGGCCCCGGATGCACCACCAGACAGGTGTAGCGTTGCCACACCTCGTCGGGAATGCGCTCGGTCAGATAGGGCGCCACGACCAGCTCGGGCTCCCAGGTGGCCAGCGTGTCCGTCAGCGGCCGGCCCGACCGCATCAGGTGCACGCGCACCTGGTGGTCGCGCTGATCCAGCTCGATCCACGCGCGTTGCGTCATGCTATTGTATGTCGAGGCCACGAAGAGGATGCGCATTTATTCAGCGTGTTGTAAAAAGGGTTCGAGTCTCGTGCAAAAAGGCGTAACAACGTGACGCATGACATACCCGACAAGTCGGCCTGTTCCATCCCTGTCGAGCAGCCTGTTCCCGAAGTTCGAGACAGGCACCGAGAAGCGGAGGCAGGTCGTGACGCATCACCTCGTTAATGCTCCTCGTCCATCCAGATGTCCCAGGCTCTCCTTCACAGGTTGAGCGTTGAGCGTGTAGCGTTGAAGGTTTTTCAAGGAGGAACCGAGGAACCGATTTGCCTGATTTCACCGATTCAACCGGTTTTGCCTGACGCTGACGTCACTCCTCACTCCTCTCTCTTCACTCCATCACTCTTTCTCTCCGTCTCTCCCCGCCGTGTGCGTACCACCCTCACAGGCGCGGGGCGGGTCCGGCTGCTGCCGCGTCGGGTTGTTGTGCCAGTCCCGAGAAGTGGTAGTAGGCCGCACACGCCCCTTCCGACGACACCATGGGCGCGCCAAGGGGTGTCTCGGGCTTGCAGCGCGTGCCGAAGTTGGGGCACTGGTGTGGTTTCTTGATGCCTTTCATGATTTCGCCGGCAATGCAGGTCTCTTCTTCCTGCGCCGCGGGCAGGTTCATCTCGAATTTGCGCGTCGCGTCCCACGCGGCATATGCATCCTTGAGTCGGTAGCCGCTCATGGGAATCAGCTCGATGCCGCGCCACCACCTGTCGGTCAGCTCGAACACCTCGAAGATGAGTTCTTGGGCACGCGGGTTGCCCTCTTCGCGCACCATGCGGGCGTACTGCACCTCGACGCGGGCCTGGCCCTGCTCGAGCTGGCGCACGGCCATGTGGATGCCCTGCAGCAGATCGACCGGCTCGAAGCCCGTGACGACGATGGGCACGCGAAAGCGCTCGGCCAGCGGGTAGTACTCCATGGTGCCCATGATGGTGCACACGTGGCCGGCAGCGAGGAAAGCATCCACGCGCGTGGCCGGGTCTTCCATGATGGCCTCGATGGCGGGCGGCACCAGGACGTGCGAAACCAGCAGGCTGTAGTTGGTCAGGCCCAGCCTTTTGGCGTGCACCACCGACAGGGCATTGGCGGGTGCGGTCGTCTCGAAGCCCACCGCGAAAAAGACGACCTCACGATCGGGGTGCTGCTGCGCGATTTTCACCGCCTCGAGGGGCGAGTACAGGATACGCACGTCGGCGCCGTTGGCTTTGGCTTCGAGCAGGCTCTTCTTCGAGCCGGGCACACGCAGCATATCGCCGAACGAGCACAGAATGACGCCTTGCTCTTCGGCCAGCCAGATGGCCTTGTCGATGAGCTCGAGCGGAGTGACGCATACCGGACAGCCCGGCCCGTGCACCATCGTGATCTCGTCGGGCAGCATGTCGAGAATGCCGTTCTTGACCAGGCTGTGCGTCTGCCCGCCACAGACTTCCATAATGGTCCACGGACGCGTCACGGTTTTGCGGATCAGCTCGAGGTAGCGGGCTGCCACCTCCGGGTCGCGGTATTCCGAAAGAAATTTCATGGCTCGTTTTTTTTACAGCCCCGTCGATTCATGTCGAATAAATTCCAGGGCAATCAGACCTGATTGGGTTTCTCGGGTTCCTTGTCTCAAAGCGGCAACTTTCAGAGGTGTTTATGGTTACACAGAGTTTCACAGAGCACGCACAGTGGGCCACCGAGGTTGGTAAAACCGGCTGAATCGGTGAAACCGGTCGAATCGGTTTCTCTCTCTTCTCTCCTCACTCCCTCACTCTGTCTCTCCGTCTCTCTGTCTCGTCTCCCCCTACTCATCGGGCAGGTAGTCGTTGATTTCCTTGAGCTCGTCGAGTTCGCCCATTTCGCGCAGGTAGGTGAAGGTGCGTTGGGCTTCCTCTTCGTCCACTATGCTGATGGCGACGCCCACGTGCACGAGCACGTAGTCGCCCACCTGCGCATGGGGCACCATTTCGAGGCTCGCTTCCTTGACGATGCCGCCAAACGATACGCGCGCCATGCGCACGCGACCGTCGTATTGCTCTTCGATCGATAGCACTTTTCCGGGAATGGCCAGACACATGGTTTGATGGTTTGTTAGTGTTAGTGAATCGAGGATTGAGTCCCCTGAAAAAAGTGGTTGAGGGTTGAGCGTTGAGTGTTTGAGTTTAAAGTTTATAGTTTAGTGTTTAAAGCTGGTTGTTATTACTTTACAAATGAAGCTTGTGTATCCATCGTCTATCGTCCCTCGACTTTTTTCAGAAGACTCATACCTTGAGGGCTCTTTCTTTCCGACTCTCTTTCTCTTCGCCCCCCATTCGCTCCTTCACCGAAATCTTCCTGTCTTCCTGTTGCATTTCGTACCACGCGATTTGTCCGAAGGCGATGCTCTCGTCATTAGGCGGAAGCCGGTGGTGGAAGTACAGCTCGAGCTCGTCGCTCCACAAGTGCTGGATCCATTCCACCAGCAGCCGGTTCTGGAAGACGCCTCCGCTGAAGGCCACCGCGTGCACGCCTGCCTGCTTTGCCGCAAGGCCGATCTGCAGGGCGAGGGCGTGGTGGAAGCGGGCGGCGATTTCCTCGGCTGCCATGCCCTTGCGGCGCAGCCGGGCGATGCGGTGGATCAGCGGGGCGACGGGCCATTGGGGCAGGCGTGCTTCGGGCCACAGGCTCTCGCCTGCGTACCAGCCGTGTAGGCGCAGGTAGCGCCGGGCCATGGCCTCGAGCCACATGGGCACCTGCCCTTCGAAGGTAGCTTTTGCCGGAAGGCCGAGCAGGAAGCCCACCGCGTCGAACAGGCGCCCCATGCTGGTCGTGTGCAGCGTGGTACGGGCGCGCAGGCGTTCGTAGTTGTGCCATTCGTTTTCGCTGAAGGCGGGGCGCAGCAGCTCGGCAGCCGCAGGCTCGTGGGCGGCCAGGCTGAAGGCGGCCAGCCGTGCCTCGCGCGCCATTTTGTCGCCGGCCAGGTGCGGCCAGGGCGCCAGCGAGCCGGCCGGAGCGATGTGGCCGTCGCGGTACAGGAAAAACTCGCCGCCACGTATGCAGCCGTCGGGGCCGAGCCCCATGCCGTCCCACACGACGCCCAGCACTGGGTCGTCCTGCTGGTCGAGCCCGTGCTCGCCCAGCACGGCGGCGAAGTGGGCCTCATGGTGGGGCACACGGGTGCAGGGCAAGCCCAGCCGCTCGGCGATGGCCTGGCCCAGGCGCGTGGCCGGAAAGTCGGGATGCAGGTCCACCAGCACCTGCTCGGGCTCGAAGGCCAGCAGGCGCTGAAGATGGTCGAGCACGTGTAGGTAGCTGCGCCACGCCTCAAAGCTTTCCGTGTCGCCCAGGTACTGACTCACGTACTGTCTGCCGCGTACCTGCAGGGCGAAGGTGCTCTTCATGCGCGCGCCCATGGCCAGTATGTTCTGGTGGCCGACGGGACGCGGCAGCAGCAGCGAGGGTGCCAGGCCCCGACCTCGTCGCAGCCAGATCGGTGTTCCATTTGCCGAAAGGCGCAACACGCTGTCGTCCTGGGGCGTGACGATGCGGCGCTCGTAGCCGAGGATGGCCTCGCACATGGGGCCGAGGTGCTCGATGGCCGTGTCGTCTTCGTAAATGAGCGGTGCGCCGCTCACGTTGCCGCTGGTGGCCACCACGGGCCGCCCGAATCGAGCCAGCAGCAGCTCGAACAGGGGCGCATAGGGCAGCATGATGCCCAGCTCGTCGAGGCCTGGCGCCAGCACGTCGATGGGCAGCATCTGACGCGCTGCCGCCCGTACCGGCGCCACCACGATGGGCGCGACGGGTCCTTGCATCCACTGGTCAGCGCCCGGGGGCAGCTCGACCAGGCGGTGTACCCAATCGAGCGCGGGCACCATGACGGCCAGCGGCTTGTCGGGGCGGTGCTTGCGCTTGCGCAGCCGTCGTACGGCCTCGGCATCGCAGGCGTCGCAGGTGAGCAGGTAGCCGCCGATGCCCTTGACGGCCACGATGCCGCCGTCCTGCCACAGTGCCACCACGCGTTCGAGCAGCGTCGCCGCATCGGCCTCCTGCTGGCGGATGCGTCTGCCCTGTTCCCAAAGGAAGAGGGGCACGGGGCAGGCGGGGCAGGAGTTGGTCTGCGAAAAATAGCGGCGGTCGGCCGGGTCGTCGTATTCGGCCTGACAGGCGCCACACATGGGCAAGGGAGCCATGGCGGTGCGCGGCCGGTCGTAGGGCAATGCCTCGATGATGCTGTAGCGCGGCCCGCACTGGGTGCAGGTGGTGAAGGCGTATTGGTGGCGGCGGTTGCCGGGCCGGTGCAGTTCTTCGCGGCACGTGGTGCACAAGGCCGCGTCGGGCGTGACCACCAGGTCGGGCAGCGCGTCCCCGCGGCTGTTGGCGATGTGGAAGCCCTCGGGAAGGGCCCGCGTCGTCGTCTCCAGCCGCCAGTCCACGACGCGCGCCAGGGGCGGGGGGTGCTGCGTCAGCTTTTCGGCGAAGGCACCGGCAGTGGATTCGTCGGCCGCAAACCACACGTGCACGCCGTCGGTGGTGTTGCACACTTCGCCCTGCAGGCCCAGCGCTCGTGCCGCCCGCCACACGAAGGGGCGGAAGCCCACCCCCTGTACGCGACCGCGTATGTGCAGGTGCCACGTCTTCATGGCGCTGCCACTTCCTGCGTCGTCTGTTTCTTTTCGGCTACGCGGTCGAGCAGCCACTGGCACCAGCGGTCTAGGCCCTGACCCGTCAGGCTCGACACCTCGATGACCTCGATGTCGGGATTGACGCTGCGGGCGTCGGCCACCACCTTGTCCACCTCGAAGGGCAGGTAGGGCAGCAGGTCGGCCTTGGATACGAGCATCAGCTCGCTGGTGAGGAACATGCGCGGGTATTTGCGGGGTTTGTCGTCGCCCTCGGTGGTGGCGATGAGTGTCACGCGGTAGTCCTCGCCCAGGTCGAACGAGGCAGGACACACCAGGTTGCCCACGTTCTCCACGATGAGCAGATCGACGCCCTCGAGGTCCATAGCTTCCATGGCTTGCCAGATCATCTGGGCTTCGAGATGGCAAATGCCGCCCGTGACAATCTGCAGCGCCTCGGCGCCCACCTCGCGCAGGCGCTGGGCATCGCGTTCCGTTTCGAGGTCACCCACGAGGATCTTCATCCGCACCTGCTCCCCGATGCGCCGCGCGGTCTCCTGCAGCAGCGTGGTCTTGCCGCTGCCGGCCGAGCTGGTGATGTTGACCATGAGGATGCCGCGGCGCGCCATCTCCTTGCGGATATTTTCCGCTACGAAGTCGTTGGCCTTGAGCAGGTTGAACGTGGTGTTGTCGCAGGCCACGGTGCCGCGTGCCGCTTTGGTCGATTTGGCAGTTTTTCCCATTCGTATAGTGCGTTTTGAATAGAAAATCACAGGGTGCCCATGACAGGATGCGTCATTGTCGATAGCCACAATCAAAGTTAGGGCAAGGCAAAAGGGATGGAAAGGGTTTTCAAAAAATTTGAAAAAACTTTCTAATTCGCCTTCATTTCCCCATCTGGCTGCCTTTCGGCAAAATGCACCCGGTGAATGAGCAGCTCGGTGCCGTGAACGATCTGGTTGGTGGGGCGGTGGCAATGGCTGCATTCGAATCGATAGTTTTCGACGGTGCTGCGGCGGCCACAGGCGGGGCATTCCACCTCGATAGGCACCATTTCGATGGCCAGTTCTACCGCTGTGAAGCGGTCTTCGGCCTGCGTCCACGCCTTGAAGGCATTTTGCAGCAGCACGGGTTCGACGTTGGCCAGCAGGCCGATGCGCAGCTCGATGCGCTGGAGCCGGTCGAGCGCATCGGGGCCGAATTCCTCTTCGAGGGTGTGAAATATGCTGCGTACGAGCGACACTTCGTGCATGGGGCTACTTTTTCGAGAAGAATTCGGATTCGAGCAAGTGCTCGAGCAAGCCGAGGATGTCTTCGGCCATGGCGCGCAATTCCGCGTTGGGACTCAACTCGATCACTTCTTCGGCCCGCCTCTTGAGGTCTCTGACCATGGGTTCGTCGAGCTGTGGCAGGTGCAGTGCTGCCTGCAGGTAGTTGGCTTGTGTGAAGGCGCGTTCCGTCGGAAACTGATCGGCAGGCCGGCGGTCGAGGGCTTCCTGGTAGTAGTACAGCGCCTTTTCGTACTTGTCGGTAAAGCGGGAATCCGGGAAGGATTGCAGGGCGTTGGCGTAGTTGTTGCAGATGCGGGCGTAGAGGTGTTCCAGTCCATTGTTTTTGGCCACCTGTACGGCTTCCTGGAAAGCGGCTTCGGCCATGCCGGCCATGATGCCGCGCTTTTTCTCCTCCACGGGCTTGTGCACGAAGATGGTGCCGATGTATTCCTGCACCACGGCATACAGCTCTGGGTTCGCTTCGGCATCGACACTGCGTGCCAGTTGCTGGAACACTTTGAGTGCCTGGTCGTAAAACTGGGGCTGATCGCCCGCATGTGCCCAGCTCAACAGCACTTCGCCCTTCAGCAGCAGCATGCGTTGCACCAGATCGGGCACGGCCAGCTCTTCGGCCAGGGCCATCGCCTTGTTGGCGTAGCCGAGCGCCTCGCTGAAGCTGCCATCGAACAGGGCGAAGCGGGTGGCGATCTCGAACAGGGCCGCCCGCTTCAGCCGGAACTGCGGCATGTCTTCGAGCAGCTCGATGATCTGCCACAGCCCTTGCTTGTACTGCTCCCGCTCGTCCTCATCGTCGCTGTCGATCAATTCCGGCCAGGAGAGTTCCAGGTCGAGCACCACGGCCATCAGTGCGCCCTCTTTGGGCAGTCGGGTCATGGCGGGCAGCACGCGCTCGTGCAACAGATGGTGAGCCGTGACTCGGTCGTTCTGGGCCATCAGCCAATCGCACAGCAACAGATCGAGCAGATGCGTGCGCTCGGGCGGAAGGTGATCGTCTTCGGAATGCGGATTCCACGTGCTTTGCAGCTTTTCCACAAAGGCCTCTTGCAGCGTGTCCGGCGTGAGGAAAAGCAGCACGTACAGGTTGTGCATGAGCGCATGCCGGTAGAAGGGATCGTCGGAGGCCAGGGCCACTTCCATGACGGCCTCGGGCAAGTGCCGGGGCATGGGGGCATCGCTCGTCATGTGCCGCCAGGCATACCGGATGAAGCCGATGGCCGGCTCATCGACCGGCGTGTCGGGGGGCTGGCAGCAGGCGCGCACCTCGGCAGGAGTCAGTGCTTCTTTCCAGAAAAGGAAAGGCGGTGTGTGGAGCGTCCAGTCGGGGCGCGGGTAGAGGAGACCGTTGCGGGCCTCGAGCATCATCGTACCCGCGGCCGGCGGCTGGTCTTCCTCGCGAAAGACGATGCACTCGGCCTGTTCGGGCCAGTCGGCCCAGGCCTGTTCCAGAGCTTTTCTTTCTTCAGCTTTCGCAAAAACGGTAAACATCGGCGTTCAGTTTCAGGGTGCTGCGTGCGTCCCGACCCGCACCCCGGGTGAGCAATCCTGCCTGATGCCGTGCCTGCGCCTCACTGCGGCAAATGCCGCCCTTTCGGCACAGGAGGCGCAGCGGATCGCGGTGCCAGGCAAACACCAGCCACACGTGCCACTGGCCTTGCCGGCAAAATACGAAAGGTAGCACGACACTGTCGATGAGCCAGGCCGAATCTTCGAGAAAAGTCAGGTCAGCTGCAGTGCCGGGTATTTCCTGTGGTGGTAGGGGAAAATGCATGGTCGAGTTCAGTGGAAAATGGTTAGGGTTGGCCGCGTGAAGTCGTGACGACGTGACAACGTAACGACGTCCATCATAGATAGTCCATCGTCTATCGTCTATCGTCCATCGTCCGTTTGCAACCACATGCCATCGCCACGCCGGGCGCAGGTGTCGGCTGACGCGGGTCGGGACCTCGGGCGTTCACAGGTGCACCTTCAGCAGGCGGCTGCCAGGCGGTGCGTCGAAGGGCAGACTGCGGTCGGTATCGTCGATCTGGTGATCGACCAGGATGGCCTGGATGGATATGGCCAGGTCGCCGCGTTTGTTGCGCACCTTGAGCAGTCCCTGCTCGGCCTTGTGCATGCTCTTGAAGGCCTCGTCGGAGACGTGCGCGAGCAACAGGGTGTGGCGCTGTGGGTAGTACACCATCAGGGCGGTGAGCGCATTGCCGAACACCTCGCGCGCCACGGCGGCACCGATGACCAGATGGCCCTCGCGCAGGGCCACCTCGTGCGCGTCGATTTCGGGTGCTTGTTTTTTGTTGCCAAGCGGCATACGCGGGATGAACATCATACACCGATTTGTAGCGTTTCGATAATGGCATCGGCGGCCTTGCGGCATCCGGCCCGGACCGCCTCACTCATTTCCAGGTTGAAGCGCGTGTGGTCGATGGCGATGAGGAAGACCGATATGTCCTTTTGCCCGAAGGCGTCGCCCAGCATCTTTTTGGCATACGACAGGGCCTGGTCCCATTTGAGCTGATGCAGGAACACCATCGGGTCGTCCTGTATCTGTGCCTCGATGGCTTCGGCCGGCAGCCGGAAGACGGTGCCGGGCGGCTCGCCGCTGTTGACCACGGCATCCACGATGATGATGCGCTCGTGATCCTGGAGGCGATACAACAGCTCGAAGGCGCCCGTGCCCATGTCGTAGATGGCCACGTCGGGATGGTCGCCCAGGGCCTCTTCCAGCAGCTCGATCACGTGGATGCCGGCACCGTCGTCTTCCCGGACGGGGTTGCCGAAGCCGAGGATGGCGATGCGCGGCTTGTGTGCCTCTTCCCTGGGATTTTCCGTGTTTTTCATCCTCTTGTTTTTCGGGGGCCGCGCGTCGATGTGCCCGGCCCGCAGTATCCAATGGGAGGAGCCGGCCGTTACGACACGGACGCCCGATCGCGGCGGATCAGGCGTCCACATCGATACCAGGCGACCCCGGCGCGTCAGATCTTGAAGCGGGCCAGTTCCTTGCCCGACTTGGCGTCGTGTGCGTGTACGGTGCACACCAGACACGAGTCGAACGAACGGGCCACCATGCCCACTTCCACCGGATCGTGCGGATCTTCGATTTCGGTGCCTTCGAGTGCAGCCTCGATCGGGCCCGGGTTGTCCTGGGCATCGTTGGGACCGACGTTCCAGGTGGTGGGCGAAATGATCTGGTAGTTCTTGATCACGCCGTTCTCCACCTCGATCCAGTGCGCCAGTGCGCCGCGTGCCGCTTCGGTGGCGCCCCATCCGCGGCCGTCGCGCTCCTTGGGCTTGATGTAGAACTCGCCATCGAGGTCGATTTGCGTGAGCCATTCCTCGATGAGCTTGTAGAGGCGCGGTGCTTCGTGCATGCGGGCCAGTACGCGCGTGAAGACGCTGGGCCCCATGCGCTTCATGATGTCGCCGAAGAGCGGATCCTGGATCTGGTGCGGGGCGTTGTTGGGGTTGGCGGCCATGATGACGCGTGCCAGCGGACCCACTTCGGCGGCGTGGCCGTTGAAGCGCGGCGCCTTGGCCCACGAATACTTGCCCCGGAAGTCGGAGTGTTCCAGGTTGCTGGGGTTTTGCGAGGGCGTGGGTGCCGGCTCGTCGAACGGATGCAGGCCGTCGGCCTGGTTTTCGTACCAGGCGTGCTTGATGTATTCGGCCACCTGATCCTGGTTGGCCGGGTAGTACTTTTCGCCGTCGAAGAAGCCGGCCGGGCTGATGCAGGCGGCGTTGCGGTCGTCGATGGTGGGGTGGTTGTACATGTCCTTGTGGATGTAGGTGCCCCATGCCAGGAACTTGCCCACGCCTTGGCCGAACTTGTCGAGGCCGAACTCGAGGCCGGCGCGGATGAACAGGCCCAGGTCGCTGTTGTAGTGCGACTCGTTCTCTTCGAGCCAGGCCATGAGGTCGTCCCAGCTCTTGATCTCGAGGTAGCGCTCGATGGAGCAGCCCAGCCACACGCTCTCAAGCCAGTCGTTGCGGAAGTGGTTCATGATGGAGTGGGCACGCGTGATGTCCTTGAGCGTGGGTGCACACATCACGCCACCGGGCACCATATAGCTCGAGTGGGGCCATTGCCCGCCGAACAGCGCGTACACCTCCACCGGTCGGCCCGAGGCCGTGACGCCGCGCTGGAAGCTGGTGCCCACATAGGCGGCGAAGCGCTTGACCACCTCCTCGTACAGCGGCTTGTTGGCGAACTTCTTGTTGGCCATGTCAGTGGCGAAGATGGCATAGAACCAGCGCGGAATGCTCTGGATGGTCTCCGTGGCCTGCCCGATGGCGCGCAGCAACAGTGCGTTGGGCGGCAGGGTGGTCTGCCAGGCCGTGTCGAGGGCGAAGGAGGCGCAGTAGAGGTGCGAGCCGCCGCAGATGCCGCAGGCGCGCGGCGTCACGATGAGGCCCGATTGCGGGTCCTTGCCCTGCAGGATCTTTTCAAAGCCGCGGTACATGGCGGCCTGGGTGTGGGCGCGCGTCACCACGCCGTTCTCCATATAGACCTTGACGTCGAGATCGCCCTCCACGCGGCCTACGGGCGATATGTTGAGTTCTTTGGTTGCCATATTATTCGAAATTTGAATTTGCAAATTATTGAAAAATGGTGATCACTTGGATTTGCCATAGCTCTTTGCCGAGTCAGGCGAGCCAAGTACCTTGCCGATTCCTGCTTTCAACCAATAGGCGAGTTTGGGTTCGCCCGGAGGTGTTTCCTTGGGCAAAAAGCCCAGATACTTCATTGTCTTGAAGACGCTGCCTTTCTTCAGGTCGTGGTGCGGGAAGCCGGGCTCGGTGCAGCCCAGGCAGGGATGGTTGGCGCGCGTCTTGCTCGACTGTCGGTTCCACAGGATGCGGTTGCAGCTGGCGTGCGTGAGCGGGCCGCGGCAACCCACCTCGTAGAACAGGCATCCGCCCCGCTTGCCAAAGTGCCCGTCAACCTTTTCGAAAAACGCAGGGGCATTGGTGCAGCCCGTCTGCACGAAGTCGGTGAAAAACGTCTTGGGACGGTGGTACTCATCGATCAGCACGTCCTTGATGCGCCCCGTCGAGATGGCGACGAGGATCTGGGTGATCCAGTCGGGGTGGGCCGGGCAACCCGGAATGTTGATCACGGGCAGACCGCCCTTCGACACGAAGTCGGGACCGAGGAAGCCCCCCTTTTTCTTTTTGTGGAACTGCATGCCCGTCGATTCACTGGGGTTGGGCGGTACGGCCGGGATACCACCCCAGGTGGCGCAGTCACCCACTGCCACCACGTACTGTGCGGCATGGGCCAGCTCCTTGACCCAGTCTTTCATGGGGCGATCGGCGAAGTAGTTCATGGTACCTGTGCCGTTCGGCCCCTGCACGATGGTGCCTTCGAAGACGAAAATGTCCAGTTGTTTCTTGCCGGAAATGCAGTCGCGCAGCAGCTCGCTGACCTGCTCTCCGATTTCCAGACCTACGGATGGATGCCACAGAATATTGATCCCGAAATCGGTGATCAGCTCGACCACGGTCGGCTCTTCGGCGTTCAGGAACGACATGGTGTTGCCGCTGCAGGCGCCGCCTTGTAACCAGAGTACATTTGCCATAACTCAACTTTTGTAGTTAGGTTTGTAAGTAATCGGGCCTGTCGTTGGAAAGGGATTTTGGGGATGGCCTCGCGTGTGGAATTTCTTTTGCAAGGCAATTTTAGAAAAAATTTTCTTTTGGTTAGAAAATTTTTTCTAAAAAAAGGCGCGAGCCTTTTTCGAGTGGCGCGTGGCCGGTGGGCAGGCCTTATCGCAGGGCCTTTTTGAGGAAAAAGCTCACGGGACGAACGCCTGTGGGAAGCTCTCTGGGCAGGATGCCGAGATATTTCATGGTTTTGAAGATGCTGCCCTTCTTGAGGTCGTGGTGGGGGAACCCGGGTTCGGTGCAGCCCAGGCAGGGGTGGTTGGCCCGCGTCTTGCTCGAGGTGCGGTTCCACAGGATACGGTTGCAGCTCGAGTGGGTCATGGAACCGCGGCAGCCCACTTCGTAGTACAGGCACCCGCCGCGCTTGCCGAATCCGCCCTTGACGCCTTTTGCGAAAGCGTGGGTGTTGGTGCAGCCATTCTGTACGAAGGAGGTGAAGAAGGTGCGGGGTCTGCCGTATTCGTCCAATTCCACTTCGTCGATGCGGCCGGTGGCGATGGCCACGATGAGCTGCACCATCCAGTCGGGATGGGCCGGGCAGCCCGGGATGTTGATGACGGGCAGGCCGGCGCGCGATTGGAAGTGGGGGCCGAGGTAGCCGCCCCGCTGTTTTTTGTGGTGTTGCAGGCCCGTGGATTCGGTGGGGTTGGGAGGCACGGCCACGATGCCGCCCCATGCGGCGCAGTCGCCCACGGCCATGACGTAGCGCGCCTTGGGGGCCAGCAGGCGCACCCATTCCTGCATGGGTCGGTCGGCAAAGATGTTCATGGTGCCGGTGCCGGCGGGGCCGCGCACTACGGAGCCCTCGAACACGAAAAGGTCTATGGGGATGCGCTCTTCGAGACAGTCATGAAGGATTTCCTTCACCTGCTCGCCAATTTCCAGGCCGATGGTAGGGTGATAAATGATGCGCACGCCAAAGTCCTGCACCAACTCGATGACATTGGGTTGGTCGGCACTCAAAAAGGACATGGTGTTGCCACCACACGCACCGCCTTTCAGCCACAGCAGGTTGATCATTTCGAATCTTTTGCCACTCTCAGTCTGGCTGCGTGATGAGCGGTTGGATGATCAGGTCATATTCCTGTCGGCCCAGGTCGGTGAAGTGCGGGATCCAGTGCGACCATACCAGCTTTTTGAATTGCTTTTCGCTGTCGCATCGGCGTTGGCGGAGTTCGCACTGGCTGGGCCAAAAGCAGATGATCAGCCACATGCTTTCGGCGAGCTGGTCGTAGAGGCCGGGGTCGGTTTCAGGCCTGATCACGCCACGCTGGACGTTGTAGTCCAGGCGCTTGCGCAATTGTTGCCACATGCGCGGGATGTAGTGCTGTTGCTGGCGCCGGACAATCTCGAAATCCTGTGCCAGCTGCAGCAGGTCGGAAAAGTAGAACGGGTACTTTTTGCCGAAGGCAAAATACTTCTCCAACTGGCGGTCGAAATCGATGAGGGTGGGATACACGCGGTAGGAAGCAAGGATGTCCTGCAGCTCGTCTTCAATTTGAGTGAACAAGGCTTCTACGAGTGCTTCCTTGTTGCGGTAGTGGTAGGCCAGGTTTCCCACGCTGATGCCGGCCTCGTCGGCGATGTGTTGCAGGCGGACGTTGGCCACGCCTGCTGTGTTGAACAGACGTGTAGCCGTATCGAGGATTTTCTGTTTGGTGTTGTTTGCAGCAGCCATGGTGGTCAAAAGGTCAGTTGGTGCACAGGCCGAACAGTCGGATGTCCACTTTGAGTGTGCCGCGTTGGTCTTTGGCAGCCAGTCGGCGCATGTACCAGGCATTCATTTCGGCACGGCGGGGGCAGGTCAGGCGCTTGATGGCCCTTTTGATGAGTTTGAGCGGTTCGAGGTAATGGGCGAAGACCAGTTGGATTTCCCACATGCCGTCACGCGGTACGATGTGTTCGATGACGGAGGTGTCGCGCAGCCACCAGTCGTCGCTCAGGAAGTTCATGTCTGTTTCCTTTCCGGGCACTTCGGTGAAGTGCTGGTTGTTGAGCAGGTTGAGCAACTCGTTGTAGGCCTGATCGTCGAGATATGCCTGGTACATGAGCGGAAAGGTTGTTCGGCTTTTTGCGAAAGCAAAAATTTGTGTCAAAGCTACTTTTTTTTGATTTATATCCGGCAGTTTGCGCTCAGTTGTTTGCCATAAAGTGTGCGAACCGGGTGCCGGGTCGCCGGACAATCGCTTTTTCGCGCTCACGAAAAATCGGGTTCGGAAGGGGGCGGCGGAGGCGCGTTCATGTGGGAAAGTGACAGGTATTCTTCCAGGCCGGCGGCGCTCATCCAGGGCACCATCAGATGCCAGAATTCGGTGGCAAAATCGTCGAATGTCGGGTGTGCGTGGCCACCGATGACCTGGCTCGACAGAAAGTGGTCGAGGTGTCGGGCCAGGTGTCGGGCCAGCAGGTCTGGGGTGGCAGCCGAAGGCAATATCAGGGCCCCGCGGGAAAGGTTGAATTGCACCATCAGTTTCAGTTGGCTGTGTTGCCAGCCCAGATACTCCTGATGGGTGCTGCGGATGGCAGGGTAGAGCCGCAGGATGTCGAGCGTGTCGAGGTAGAAAAATCGATAGGCAAGCTGGACGCCCCAGTGACGGGCCAGCAGTTCGTTCACTTGAACGAACAGCGGTACCTGGCGCAAGAGGCTCAGCACGTGTTGCTGGCTGTCGTGGATGTACGCGTACAGGGCCTGTACGATGGCTTCCTTGTTGCGAAAGTGATAGGCCAGGTTGCCTACGCTGATGCGCGTTTCGTCGGCGATGTGCTGCAGGCGCACGTGCATGGTGCCCCGATCGTTGAACAGCTTGCGGGCCGATTCCAGAATGCGTTGAGCAGTGGGTGAGCGCATGGGCGTGGTGCATGTGTCAGGACAAGGCAGGGGGCGTGGATGTTCCGGATGTGGAACGTGCCGGTAAAGTTATCCTTGGGGAGTGAAGGGACAAAACGGGGCGGTCGGCCACATTGCCAAAATTGGCAGCACCAGCCAGTAATGGACTTGCTTTTGCTTTACGGGGCTGTCGGGATTGTCGGTCAACTCCTACCTTTGCGGCCATGAAAATGACGGCCAAGGAAATTGCTGCCCTGGTGGGCGGCACGGTAGAGGGCGATCCCGACGCAGTGATCACGCGCCCGGGCAAAATCGAGGAGGGGGGCGAAGGCGTGCTGACCTTTCTCGCCAACCCGAAATACGAACCCTGGATCTACCAGACCACGGCATCGGCCGTGCTGGTGAGCAACGATTTCCAGCCCAAAGCGCCGGTACGGGCAACTCTGATCCGCGTGCCCAACGTACAGGCCGCCGTGGCCCAGCTGCTCGAGCAGTTTGCCGGCGGCGTACAGCACCCCAAAGGTATTGCCAGCTCGGCCGAGATCCACGCCGAAGCCGAGATCGGCGACGAGGTGGGCATCGGCGACTTCGTGGTGGTGGCGCGCGGTGCCTCCATCGGCGAGGGATGCGTGTTGTATCCACACGTGTATGTGGGTGAAAACGTCCGGATCGGGCCGGGCACGGTGCTCTACCCGGGCGTGAAGGTGTATCGCGAAACCGTCATCGGCAGCCGCTGCGTGGTGCACGCCAATACCGTCATCGGCAGCGACGGCTTCGGCTTCGCGCCGCAGCCCGACGGCTCGTGGAAAAAGGTGCCGCAGACGGGCCGCGTAGTCATCGAAGACGATGTCGAGATCGGCGCCAACACGGTCATCGACCGGGCCACGATGGGCGAGACGGTGATCCGCCAGGGCGCCAAGATCGACAACCTCGTGCAGATCGCCCACAACGTGGAGGTGGGGGCACACACCGTCATCGCTGCGCAGGCGGGCATCGCGGGCAGCACGAAGCTGGGCAAGGGCTGCCAGATCGGCGGGCAGGCGGGCTTCGTGGGCCACATCCGCGTGGCCGACGGCACGCGCGTGCAGGCGCAGAGCGGGGTGGCCAAGGCCGTCACCGAGCCGGGGCAGGCCCTGCAAGGGTCACCAGCCATCGGCTACATGGACTACAACAAGGCCTACGCCGTTTTCAAAAAGTTGCCGGATCTTTACCGGAAGATACACGAGCTTGAAAAACAGTTGAAAAAGCTCACCGATCGCCCGGCTGACGATTGAGGGAACGCGATGCACGCAACCTCAAGCGCCGGAAGAAAGAAATTACCCTTTTCGAAAAGAATCAAAACAGACCGAACGCAAACCGACCATAGCCGACCTGGACCGACAGGCGCTATAAAGCAAAACGAAGGAATGGACAGACAACGTACGATCAAGCAACCCGTATCGCTCCGGGGCCGCGGCCTGCACACCGGCAAGGAGGTGACCGTGGTCTTTCATCCCGCTCAACCCAACTTCGGCGTCCACTTCCGCCGCACCGATCTGGAGGGGCAGCCCGAGCTGGTGGCTGACGTGACGCTGGTGAGCACCACCGAGCGCGGCACCACGCTGAAGCAGGGCGACATGGAGGTGCACACCATCGAGCACGTGCTCAGCGCCGTGCATGGCATGGGCATCGACAACCTGCTCATCGAGCTGGACGGACCCGAGGTGCCCATCATGGACGGTTCGGCCCTCCCTTTCGTCGAGGCGCTGCAGTCGGCCGGTATCGAGGAGCAGGACGAGGAGCGCGAATACTTCGTCGTCGAGGAACCCTTCGACTGGCAGGACCCCGAGACGGGGGCCGAGTACGTGGCTTTGCCTGCCGACCGGTACGAGCTTACGGTGCTGATCGATTACCAGTCGGAAGTGCTGGGGCCCCAGTTCGCCGTGTTGTCCGACATGAGTGAATATGCCGAGCGGATTGCGCCGGCGCGCACTTTCGTCTTTTTGCACGAGCTGGAGCAGCTCTACGATGCCGGCCTGATTCGCGGCGGCGACCTGGACAATGCCGTGGTGCTGGTCGAGCACCTGCCCGACGAGGGCGCCCTCAAGGCGCTGGCGCAAAAGCTGGGCAAGCCCGAGATGCGCATCGAGCGACAAGGGGTGCTCAACCTCTCGCCCCTGCGTTTCCCCAACGAGCCGGCACGCCACAAGCTGCTCGACCTCATCGGCGACTTGTCGCTGATGGGACGCTACATCAAGGGCCGCATCGTGGCCACGCGCCCGGGGCACAGGTCCAACGTGGGCTTTGCGCGGGTGCTCAAGCAGCGCTACGTGGAGCAGCGCAAGCTGCGCGGCCGCCCCAAGTACGACCCCAACCAGCCGCCCCTGCACGACTCGGTGGAGCTGATGCAGATGCTGCCGCACCGTTTTCCGATGCTGCTCGTGGACAAGATCATCGAACTTTCCGACAACCATGTTGTTGGCGTCAAGAACGTCACCTTCAACGAGGCCTTCTTCCAGGGGCACTTCCCCGGCAACCCCGTCTTTCCGGGCGTCCTGCAAATCGAGGCGCTGGCACAAACGGGCGGCATCCTGGCCTTGAGCAAGGTGGGCGATCCGGGCAAATGGGATACGTATTTTCTCAAGATCGACAAGGTGAAGTTCAAGCACAAGGTGGTGCCGGGCGATACGTTGCTGCTCAAGATGGAATTGCTGGAGCCCATTCGCAGGGGCATCGTCCGGATGTTCGGCACGGCCTACGTGGGCAACAAGCTCGTTTCGGAAGGCGAATTGACGGCACAGATCATCAAGCGCACCGATTGACGAAAATCAAGGCACAAAATTGCTGAAGCAGAAAATTTGCAGGCAGCTTTTCCGCTGTTTCAAACGAATTGAATATAACCACCCATCTGCCCTGCACGACAGGAGCCAATTGAGAACAGGAATAACAACTCGTAAAACAACAGAGCAAGTGATCGATCCGACTTCCAGTACCAAGAAAAAAATCACCTACAACGGGTTTACCAATGTACATCCGGACGCCCAGATAGGTGAAAACGTGGTGATCTCGCCCTTTGTCACCATCGAAAATGACGTAGTCATTGGCGACGACTGCTGGATTGGTCCCAACGTAACCATCATGAGCGGCACGCGCATCGGCAATGGGTGCCGCATCTTTCCAGGTGCCGTGCTCGGTGCCATCCCTCAGGATCTCAAATTCGAGGGCGAATACACTACGCTCGAGATCGGCGACCATACGACCATTCGCGAATACTGCACGCTCAACCGCGGCACGCGCGCCAGCGGCCGCACCGTCATTGGCAGCCACTGTCTGCTGATGGCCTACGTGCACGTGGCACACGACTGCGTGATCGGCGACCACTGTATCCTGGCCAACAACGTCAACCTGGCGGGCCACATCACGGTGGGCGACTATGCCGTGCTGGGCGGCCTGGTAGCCGTGCACCAGTTCGTGCATATCGGTCGGCACACCATGATCTCGGGTGGCTCGCTGGTAGGGCGCGACGTGCCCCCCTACGTCAAGGCAGCACGCGAGCCGCTGTCCTATGCAGGCGTCAACCGCATCGGGCTGAAGCGCCGCGGCTTCTCGCAGCGCGACATCCACGCCATCCAGGACATCTACCGCTATATTTTCGTGAAGAACCTCAACCTCAGCCAGGCCGTGGAGGCCATCCGCACCGAGCTGCCCGACTCCCCATTCAAGGACGAGATCCTGCAATTCATCGCGGAGTCGGAACGCGGCCTGATCAAGGGCTTTCGCAGAAGGGAACGTGCCAGCTGATGCAGATCGTGCTCGAAGGAACGGGCAAGCGCTTTGGGCGCGACTGGATTTTTCGCGACCTCACCTTCACCTTTGAGGAGGGGCGACGCTATGCCGTGACCGGCCCCAATGGCTCGGGCAAGAGCACCTTGTTGCGCGTCGTGGCCGGCCACCTCACACCCAGCAAGGGCAAGGTCTCCTTCAGGGCCGGCGGCCAGCCCCTCGGCGTCGATGACGTGTACGCGCGCGTGGCGTGGGCTGCCCCCTACATCGAGCTGATCGAGGAGTACACGCTGGATGAGGCGCTGCGTTTCCACCAGCGCTTCAAGCCCTTCATCAACGACATCCGCACCGATGATGCGCTGGAACTCATCGGGCTGGCCCATGCCCGCCACAAGCAGATCCGCAACTTCAGCTCGGGCATGAAGCAGCGCCTCAAACTGGGACTCGCTCTGCTGTCGGAGGTGTCGCTCGTGCTGCTCGACGAGCCTACCACCAACCTGGACGAGGCCGGCGCCCGATGGTATCACGACATGGTGGGCCGTTTTGGCGACGGCCGAACCGTCATTGTCGCTTCCAACGTGCCGACCGACTACGCTTTTTGCGAAAGCGAACTCCACATCATGGATTTCAAGAAAAAGGCCCCTGCAAAAGCAAAAGGTGGTTGAGCGTGACACCCCCGATAAAATC
>CAYNYN010000016.1:0-4131 GCA_964401445.1 uncultured Saprospiraceae bacterium
TTTCTTTTCCTTCCCACGAACGAGATAAATCTCGTTCTACGTCGAATCGTGGCGCAAAATTCATTTCGCGCTACGTGCCCCTCTATCGCTCCCGCGCCACGATCGTTGCCGACCAGGGCATGACTGCCACCCGATCGTTGGTCACGGGCCCCAGTCCTGCTTTCGAGGCTTGGCCGTCCTGGGCGAGGAGGACCCATTTGCCGGAAGGCAGATCGTACGAGGCCTCTTCTGCCGAGCCGTTGTACCAGACGATGATTTCTGACCACCGGTGCTGGCCCGTGGGGTCGGTCAGGCGCATGCCCAGACGGTTGGGGTGCGGGTCGTCGAGGAAGTGGAGGTGCTGGCGTACGGCTTCCGCATCGGGCAGGCGGAAGTGGGGTGCGGCCTTGCGCAGGGCGATCAGTGCGCGCACGTACTGGTGCACCTCGGGATAGCGCTCCAGCCGCAGCCAGTCGATCTGGTTGATGGTGTCGGGCGACTCGAACGAGTTTTCCACGCCGTACTTGGTGCGCAGCATCTCGCTGCCGGCGTGCAGGAAGGGCACGCCCTGGCTGGTCAGCACGATGGTGAGGGCCAGCATCTGCATGCGCTGGCGCACGGCTTCGGGCTGGTCGGGGCGCGACAGGGCCAGGCGGTCCCAGAGGGTGTGGTTGTCGTGGCACGACGCGTAGACGATGCACTGGGCGGGGTCCAGCGTCCAGGGGTCGCGGCTGTAGTTGACCGAAGCGTAATCGACTTCCGGGTGGTCACCAGCCGCTACGAGGCCGAACTTGATGCTTTCCTTCAGTCCGGGCTTGCCGCTGGCGAAGCCGGGGTCGTCGTGCGTGAAGACGTGCCCCTTGATGGCGTCGCGGACCTCGTCGGAGAAGGCGGCGATGCCGGGCAGCCGGGGGATGTTTGCCTTGAGCGCACGCAGCGAGTCGGGCAGGGGGCTGGCGCCGGCCGTCCACCCTTCGCCATAGACGAAGATGGTCGGATCGATCTGGTCGAGGGCCTGGCGTACGGCACGCATGGTCTCCAGGTCGTGGATGGCCATGAGGTCGAAGCGGAAGCCGTCGATGTGGTACTCGGTGGCCCAGTAGCGCACCGACTCGACGATGAACTTGCGCATCATGGGGCGTTCGGAGGCCGTCTCGTTGCCGCAGCCCGAGGCGTTGCTGTACGAGCCGTCGGCGTTGTGGCGGAAGAAGTAGCCCGGGACGAGCTGCTCGAAGCTCGAGCGCGCCGCGTCGAACATGTGGTTGTACACCACGTCCATGATGACGCGCAGGCCCTTGCGGTGGAGCGCCTGTACCATGGTCTTCATCTCGCGCATGCGCACGCGGCCGTCGTGCGGGTCGGTGGCGTAGGTGCCTTCGGGCACGTTGTAGTTCTGCGGGTCGTAGCCCCAGTTGTAGCCCGGCTCGGGGCGCGTCTCGTCGAGCGAGGCGAAGTCGAACATGGGCAGGATGTGGACGTGGGTGACGCCCAGATCGGCGATGTGGTCCAGGCCGGTGGGCGTGCCCGCTGGTGTGGTCGTGCCCGTCTCGGCCAGGCCGAGGAATTTGCCCTTGTGGCGGATGCCGCTGGCAGGGTGCACCGAGATGTCGCGCAGGTGCAGCTCGTAGATGATGATGTCTTCGAACTGGTCGAGGGGCGGGCGCTGGTCGGCGCTCCATTCCTCGGGCCGGGTGTCGGCCGGATCGAAGATCATGCCGCGCAGGCCGTTGGCGCCGGTGGCGCGCACCCAGGGATCGGGCACCTCGGCGCTCCAGCGGTCGCCGAAGCGGGCCTGAACGGTGTAGTAGCGTCCCTGCTGGTCGCCTTCGATGGCGGCGACCCAGGTGCCCTGGGTGTCGCGCTGCATGGGCACGCTGGTGAGCCGGCTGTCGCCCAGATCGTCGCCGTAGAGGTGCCACACGAGCGCATCGGCGGTGGGCGCCCATACGCGCAGCACGGTGCGTTCGGGCGACCAGCGGATGCCGAGATCGTCGCCTTCGTACACGGGGTAATCGCCTTGCTGGCCGAAGGTGGGTGCGTAGAGGATGTTCATGGCGAGAAAAATAGTGAGCACAGTTCGGACGTTCATGGCGGGCATTTTGCGCGCAAGATAAACCGTTACCTTTGGCCGGCCAGGGTGAGGGAGTGAGGAGTGAAGAGTGAGGAGAGAAAGGCGGCCCCGATTGGAATCGGGACAGGCTGTTGCGAGAGGCTCAACGCTACGCGCTCACCCCTCAATCAGTTGCATTGGACACAAACCAGAATTCAACCGATATGAAGCGATTCTTTCAGAAATGGCTGTTTGCCGGTCTCATCCTGCTTGCCGGCTGGGGCACACTGACGGCCCAGAACAAGTTCGGCGTGCTGAACGCACAGGCGCTGCTGGCCGACCATCCCGACATCCAGGCTGCCGACAAGCAACTCGAGGCCTACTACAACCAGCTCGTGGAAGCGGGCAAGCAGAAGGCTGCGGCTTTTGAAAAGGCCTACGTCGAGTTCATGCAGCAGATGCAGGCTGGCGAGCTGGCTCCGGCCCAGGCAGAGAAAAAGCAGGCCGAGCTGACGCGCCAGCAGCAGGAGCTGCAGGCGTTGCAGAGCGAGATTGCGCAAAAAGTGGAAGCGCGCCGCCAGGAGCTGTACGAGCCCGTGCTCAAGAAAGTACAGGAGGCCATCGAGGCGGTGGGCAAGGAGCAAGGCTACACCTTCATTTTCGATACGAGCACCTACCTGGCCGTGCTGTTTGCCGACGAGGCGACCGACGTCTCGGCGGCGGTGCGCGCCAAGCTCGGCCTCTGATTCAGGTGCGCGCGTATAGGCGTCCCAGCTTTCTGGCGCGTTGCAGGTCGAGCACCCCGACCATGGTGCCGGCCTCCATCACGGGCATCAGCTCGAGCTGGTGCTGCTCCATCTGTCGGATGGCATCCGAGAGCGGCATTGTCGCGGCGAGGGGTGCCGGGACGCGTTTGGCCAGCTCGCCCACGGGCGTCTGCTCGGGCTTTCCTTCCATCACATGGGCAAGCAATGTCTCTTCGTCCACAGCCATGCTGGGGCGACCCAGCTCGTCGAGCAGGAGGAAGCCCTGTTCGCCGTTTCGCGTCATCAGTCGCAGGGCCAGGCCGACCGGATCGGAGGGTGCCAGCAGCGTGTAGCGTCGCCGCATGACGTGGTGCACCGGCACGGAAGTCAACATCTGGCTGTCGCGCACGTAGCGGTATTCGCGCGAAGCGGTGGTGAACACGAACACGGCGATGAGCCCGAGGATCAGGTCGAAGTTGAGGAAAGCCAGCAGCAACAGCAGCAGCGCGATGCCCTGACCCAGGTAGGCCGCGATGCGTGTGGCCGTCACCCGGGGCCACCACAGCGACAACAGGGCCCGTGTGACGCGCCCGCCATCGAGCGGAAAGGCCGGCAGCATGTTGAAGGCCGCCACGAACAGATTGGTGAAGGCCAGCGCCGGCAGGAAGTTTCGGCTGTACAAAAACAGGGCGCCCGACGGATGGACCAGCGTCATCAGGGCATCGCTGACCCAAAGGCCACGCTGCCAGCTGAGCCAGCCCCACAAAGCGGCGGCCACCACCACGTTGACCAGCGGGCCGGCAATGGCCACCAGCAACTCCTGACCGGGCTGCTCGGGGATGCGGTCGAGGCGGGCCACGCCGCCGATGGGCAGCAGCGTGATGTCGTGCGTGCGGATGCCGAAGCGCCGCGCCATGAGGGCATGGCCAAACTCGTGCATCACCACGCACACGAACAGCGCCACCATGAACAGCGCCAGCCATCCTGCCGAGTAGAGGCCCAGGCCGCTGCTCCACCCAATGTAGGCCACCCACACGAACAGCAGGAAAAACGACCAGTGCACTTGTACCGGAATGCCGAAAAGCCGTATGAGCCGAATGGCGCCGCGCATGAATGTTTCAGATTTCGTGTTTGGCGAGCAACCAGGGAGGGATGACCTCGCGGTGCACGGGATGATTGCTGGTGCAAAGAATGCAATTTGCCAACAAAGGCAGGCAGGTGGTGGTTGCGCTTTTGCGCAAAATCCCTTGCAGACGGGTGCTGTTTTCTCCTTGTTGCGAAGGGACGTGGGAAAATACTCTCGAGTCGATTGCAAAAAGTCGATGGACGATGGACAACAGACGATAGACGATAGAC
>CAYNYN010000016.1:4231-16498 GCA_964401445.1 uncultured Saprospiraceae bacterium
TTAAACTTTAAACTAAACCCTCAACCCTCAACCAGAAAAAAATACCGCCGCACCCGGGCGGATGCAGCGGCAGGTCTTTTTTGCCGAAAGGCAGAACAATCAGATCGTCTGTTCGTAGGCAGCGCCGAAGAGCGGCACGTAGAGCTGTCCCTTGAGGATGTTGCGCGCGATGACGAGGCGCTGGATCTCGTTGGTGCCCTCGTAGATCTGGGTGATCTTGGCGTCGCGCATGAGGCGCTCCACGTGGTACTCGCGCACGTAGCCGTAGCCCCCGTGTATCTGCACGGCCTCGACGGTATGGCGCATGGCCACGTCGGAAGCGAACATCTTGGCCATGGCGGCCGCCGTGGAGTAGGGCAGGCCCTGGTCCTTGAGCCAGGCGGCGCGATAGACGAGCATGCGGGCGGCCTCGATCTCGGTGGCCATGTCGGCCAGCTTGAAGGCGATGGCCTGGTGCTCGCTGATGGGCTTGCCGAAGGCCTTGCGCTCCTTCGAATAGGCCAGGGCGCGCTCGTAGGCGCCGGCGGCGATGCCCAGGGCCTGGGCGGCGATGCCGATGCGGCCGCCGTCGAGGGTCTGCATGGCAAACTTGAAGCCGAAGCCTTCTTCGGCAATGCGGTTTTCCTTGGGCACCACCACGTCCTGGTACATGATGGAGCAGGTGTCGGAGGCGCGGATGCCGAGCTTGTCCTCCTTCGGGCCGATGGTCACGCCCGGCCAGTTGCTCTCCACGATGAGGGCGTTGATGCCGCGATGGCGCAGCTCGGGGTGGGTCTGGGCCATCACCAGGTGCACCTTCGAGGTGGAGCCGTTGGTGATCCAGTTCTTGGTGCCGTTGAGCAGGTAGTGGTCGCCGCGGTCTTCGGCGGTGGTGCGCTGGCTCGTGGCATCGCTGCCCGCCTCGGGCTCCGACAGGCAGAAAGAGCCGATCCACTCGCCCGTAGCCAGTTTGGTGAGGTACTTCTGCTTCTGTGCCTCGGTGCCGTATTGCTCCAGCCCCCAGCACACCAGCGAGTTGTTGACCGACATGATGACGGCGCAGGAGGGATCGACCTTCGAAATTTCTTCCAGTGCCAGCACGTACGAGAGCGTATCCATGCCGCCGCCGCCATACTCTGGACTGACCATCATGCCCATGAAGCCCAGCTCGGCCATCATGCGCACCTGCTCGGCCGGGAACTCGGCCTTGATGTCGCGCTCGATGACGCCGGGCAGCAGCTCGTTCTGGGCAAAATCGCGTGCCGCTTCCTTGACGGCCTGTTGTTCTTCAGTCAGTGAAAAAAACATGATCTGGTTATTTGGTTAGACATCTGGTAGGGCTTGCGCCAAAAATCGCGCAAATATACGCGACTCATGATGGTTCGGGCGGGTGCTTTTTGGCACCCGAGGGGAGCAAGCCGGGGGCCTGTTTCCGCGCTTGCCCGGCCGGCCTCACACCTCCTCGAGGATGGTGCGGAAGGCCACGTATTTGTCCTTGAAGCGCTCGGCATGCGCGCGCTGCAGGCGCGGCGCTTCGGTCTCCTGGTAGCGGGCCAGCGTGTCGAGGTCCTTGCACTGGTACTGTATGGCGTAGGTGATGCCCTGCTCGTCGTCGTGGCCGTAGAGGTGCAGCAGCTTGTAGCCCTCGAAATAGCCGGTGGCCATCACGTCGGGGATGTGCACCTGGCGCATCCATTCGAGCCATTCGTCGGCCACGTCGGCGTCCACCTTTACCGTCACGTTGTAGATGATCATGTGTGTGTCTTTTTTTCCGGCTTTCGCCTAAATGCTTCGTAACGGGGGCAAAGGTGCGAAAAAGCGCCTTGCCCGCGGGTGCCGACTCAGCCCCCGCAGGTGGCTATCAGGGCGACGACCACGAAAATGACGTAGAGATAAAATGCCAGGACCAAGCCATTGAGGACCATCCCGATGATGGACAGGGTGACGTTGGGATCGCGGCTCAGCCCCCGGAAGCCCAGCCCGATGCCCACCAGCACGATGGCAAACGTCAGGATGAAGAAGATGGATGCTTCGGTGGAGGCAGCCAGCGCCGTGAAGAGCAGCGAGGCCAGGCCAGCCATCAGCGACCAGAAACCGTTGCGGTTGGCGATGGGTGCCGCAGGTGCCTCCAGGGCCTTGCGCAGCTTGCGTTTCATTTTTTTCTTCAGCAAGCGCATCTGGAAGCCGTCTTCCTTTGCGGGCTGGAGCAGTTGTTCCCAGGCAGGTTGCGGGCTGTGCACGGCGTAGCTTTTGCCGAAAGGCGCGGCCACGCAAAGCGTCAGCAAGGTGATCCACACATACGTTTTCAGATTCATGGCTGACAGTTTTGAGTGAAAAAAGTTGCCGGTGCAATTTGGCGGATTTTGCGCTTTTCTGCAGGACGCGTTGGACCGGTATGCCCTTGTCAAACAGTATTCCGGAATTTTATTCCCGCGGCAGGGAAGGCAGATGCCCGCCCCCGTACTTCGGCGGCGTTTGCAAAGCAGCACGTGGGCAGCCTACCTTTGCGCACCATTTGCCGAAAGGCAGAAAAAAACAGACCGGAAAAAACACACCTCGCATGAGCGCTTCGACCCCACAGCCCGACTTCATCAAGGATCTGAACCCGACCCAGCGGCAGGCCGTGACCACGCTGGATGGCCCGGTGCTGGTGGTGGCGGGCCCCGGCTCGGGCAAGACGCGCGTGCTCACCTATCGCATCGCCTGGATGCTGTCGCAGGGCGTGCCCCCGCACCAGATCCTGGCGCTGACCTTTACCAACAAGGCGGCACGCGAGATGAAGGAGCGCATCGAAAAGGTGGTGGGCGGGGCCGCCAATGGCGTGTGGGCCGGCACGTTCCACTCGCTCTTTGCGCGCATCCTGCGCATCGAGGCCGAGCACATCGGCTATCCGTCCAACTTCACCATCTACGACACCGACGATACGAAGAGCCTGCTGTCCAACATCATCAAAGAGATGCAGCTCAACAAGGAGCACTACAACGTCAACGTGGTGCGCAACCGCATCTCGCACGCCAAGAGCAAGCTGATCACGCCCAAGCGCTACGCCTCGTTGCCGGCCCTGCTCGAAGAAGACAAGATGGCCAAGCGCCCCCGCCTGGTGGACGTCTATCGCGAATACATGATCCGCTGCAAGCGGGCCGGCGCCATGGACTTCGACGACCTGCTGCTGCGCATGTACGAGCTGTTGCAAAACCACGAGGAGGTGCGCAAGAAGTACCAGTCGCGGTTCCGCTACGTGCTCGTCGACGAGTTTCAGGATACCAATGAGCTGCAGTACGCCATCGTGCGCAAGCTGGTCCACTACGAGGGCAGCCCCCGCAACGTGTGCGTGGTGGGCGACGACGCGCAGAGCATCTACGCCTTTCGCGGCGCCACCATCCAGAACATCCTCGATTTCCAGAAGGACTTCAAGCCCTATGGCGTCAAGGTGTTCAAGCTGGAGCAGAACTACCGCTCGACGCGCCACATCGTCGAGGCGGCCAACGAGCTGATCACCTACAACAAGCGGCAGATACCCAAGACCATCCGCTCAGAAAAGGGCGAGGGCGAACGCATCCGCGTGGTGCAGGCCATGAGCGAGACGGAAGAGGGGCGGCGCGTGGCCGACATGATCCTGGAGCAGAAGAACCGATACCACCTGCGCAACCGCGACTTTGCCGTGCTGTATCGCACCAATGCCCAGTCGCGCGTGCTCGAAGAACACCTGCGGCACTACAACATACCCTACCGCGTCTTCGGCGGCATGTCGTTTTACCAGCGCAAGGAGATCAAGGACGTGATCGCCTACCTGCGGCTGGCCGTCAACCCAGTGGACGAGGAGGCGCTGCGCCGCGTGATCAACCTGCCGCGTCGCGGCATCGGCGACACGACCATGGCCAAGGTGGCGGCCCTGGCCGCCTCGGCAGGAAAGCCCATCTTCGAGGTGCTCGACCAGGTGCCGGTGGCCACGCGTACCGCCAATGCCCTGGCCGATTTCAAGAAAATGGTGCTGCGCTTCGGGCAAAAAGCCGCCCAGGCCGATGCGTATGAAGCCGCCGAGTACATCCTCGACAAGTCGGGCTACCTGAAGATGCTGCAACAGGACTCGACGCGCGAGGGGCTGGCGCGCCAGGAGACGGTGGCCGGCCTGCTCGACAGCATCAAGGAATTCGTGGAGAACGACCAGGAATACGCCGAGGAGGAGTCGGACAAGTCATTGTCGAGCTGGCTGCAGAACGTGGCCCTCATGACCGACCTCGACGAGTCGGCCGACAACGACGACTACGTCACCCTCATGTCGGTGCACTCGGCCAAGGGCCTCGAGTTCCCCTCGGTGTTCGTGGTGGGCCTCGAAGAGAATCTGTTCCCCTCCTTCCTGAGCAAGGAAGACCCCGACGGCATCGACGAGGAGCGGCGCCTGTTCTACGTGGCCATCACGCGGGCCGAGCGTTTCCTCACGCTCAGCTATGCCCGCAGCCGCTACCAGTACGGCAAGCAGCGCTTCAACGAGCCCAGCCGCTTTCTCAGCGAGATCGACCCCAAGCACCTCGAGCTGAGCGGCTCGGCGCGCGACCTGGTAGCGCCGCCGGTGGCGCGTCACGGCATGCCTGCCTCGGGCGGCACGGCGCCTGCCACGGGCGCGCGCGTGCAGGGCGCTTTCCGCCGGCGCACCAAGGCCTCGGGCATGCCCGACCGCGTCGATCCGGCCACGTTCAGGCCCAGCCCGCCCGACCAGATTCAGGTGGGCATGCGCGTGCTGCACATCAAATTCGGCGAGGGCAAGGTGCTGGCCATCGACGGCGAGCGCGACAAGCGCATGGCCACCATCTTCTTCAAGGACCTGCCCGACTCGCCACAGCGCCGCATCATGCTCAAGTTTGCCAAGCTGCAGATTCTCGACTGATCAGGTGAAATGGGCGAGGGCGTAGAACAGCCCTATGACCAGCGTGAGCCAGGCCGCAACCCCCAGCACGCTCAGGATGAGCGGGGCCGTGGCCCTGCGCCCAAAACGCCGGCGCGCCTTCAGGCTCAGGATGAGCGCGGGGATGGAGAGCAATATCGAGCCGAAGACGAAAAGAGGCAATTCGAAGGCTACACCCGCAATGATGGCCAGGCAGGCCGTCATCCCCAGGCCCCACGCCCATTTGAGTATCCCTGTTTTTTTCATGCCGCATTTTTTTAACGCTTCGAGAGGATTTTACCCGACCAGGGTGAGTGGCGGTGAATGATCCGCAAAATGAAGGTAACGGGAAATCACATTTGGTCGAGCGGGCGATCATGGTGATTTTTTTTCAAGTCATTGCCTTGCACATGGTCCTGCCATTTTCGAGTGATGAATATCACTTTGCTTCCCTGAGAGAGCAAAGTCCACCCAGTTTTTATCTTTGCGCGTCTGACGGCCGGGGCCCAACTGATTTCAGGTGGACAACGGTTTGAAGGCCAGGCTGCTGGAACGTTTTGCAGCCCTGCAAAAGGAAAAACCACACAAGATCGTTGAGGATGAAAAACGGCAAGCTGCGTTCTGTCCTTTCTCTGATTCTGCTTGTATGCGGCCCTTCGGTGTTCGCACAAGCCGGATCTTCTGACAACAACTCCTTCGTCACCATTCTGATTGCAGTAGTCGTCCTGCTGGCGTTCTTCGCGCTGATCCAGGTATCGGACAACCTGCTGAAGCTGGAAGCCCGCCAGCTGGGTGTGGCCGACAAGATCGGCGAGGTGTCCCTGCTGCCCACGTGGCGCGACCTGTTCCGGTCCAAAGTGCCGGCTTACGCCAAAAACCACACGTTGCTGGAGATCAAGCGGGGTGCCGACCTGCCCATTGCCGGCGAGGCGCGCAAGGAAGTGCGCGATGCCCAGGTGACCCGCTTTGCGGTACAGCCGCCCAACTGGCGGGGTCTGGCGCCCATTCCGCGCTTGCTCGTAGCCGTAGGCGACACCGTCAAGGCCGGCGACCCGCTCTTCGAAGACAAGAAGCACCCGGAGATGAAGTTCGTCGCGCCCGTCAGCGGCGAGGTGATCGCCATCAACCGCGGGGCCAAGCGCGCCATCACCGAGGTGGTCATCCTGGCCGACAAGGACCAGCAGCATCGCGAGGTCACCGCGCCGGATCTGGGCAAGGCAGCCCGCGAGGAGCTGGTCGAGTTCCTGCTCGAGACGGGCGGCTGGATGCTGCTGCGCGAGCGTCCCTACGACCGCATTCCCGACTGGAACGACACGCCCAAGTCGATCTTCGTGAGCACCTTCGACACGGCGCCGCTGGCACCCGACAGCAACCTCGTGGTAGAAGGCAAAGGTGAGGCCTTCCAGAAGGGCCTCGAGGTGCTGACGCGCCTCAGCGGCGGCAAGGTGTACCTTGGCCTGGATGCCCGCGGCGAGGAGCCGCCTTCGCCGGTGTTCACCGAAGCACAGGGCGTGGAGAAGTTCTGGGTGCGTGGCCCGCACCCGGCCGGCAACGTAGGCGTGCACATCCACCACATCGACCCCATCGGCACGGGCGACAAAGTGTGGACGATGGGCGTGCAGGAGGTGATCACGCTGGGTAGCCTCTGGACCGAGGGCCGCTTCAACGCCGAGCGCGTGGTGGCGCTCACGGGCAGCAAGCTCGATGACCCGCATTACGTGCGCACCTTCGCCGGCGCCAACATCGGCGAGCTGCTCAAGGACAACTACAACCCCGAGGAAGAGCTGCGTTTCATCTCGGGCGACGTGCTCAGCGGCGAAGCCAAAAAGCCCGAAAACTTCCTGAACTTCTACGACGATCAGGTGACCGTGATCGCCGAAGGCCGTTACTACGAGCTGTTCGGATGGCTGCTGCCGCTGAAGCCGCGCGTGTCGCTGTCGCGCACCTTCCCCAACTTCCTGTTCAAGAACGTCAAGTACGAGGTGGACACCAACATGCACGGCGAGAAGCGTGCCTTCGTGGTGACCGGTCAATACGAGGAAGTGCTGCCCATGGACATCTACCCGCAGCACCTGATGAAGGCTATCCTGACGAACGATTACGAGCGGATGGAAGGGCTGGGCATCCTCGAGCTGATCGAAGAGGACATCGCCCTGGCCGAGTTTGCCTGCACCTCCAAGCAGCCGCTGCAGCAGATCCTGCGCCGTGGCCTGGACATGATGTGGGAGCAGGGCTGATCGCGCACGCCAGCCTCTTCCCGTTCGCACCGAATTCATTCTGAAAATTTGCCAGCCTAAAGGCGAAAACATAATCGGAACAAATGAAAGGCCTGCTCAACTTCATGAAGCGCATTGAACCGGACAAGGAGAAAAGTCCGGTGCTGCATACCTTCTACGATGCGGTGTTCACGTTCTTCTTCGTACCGGCACACGTGACCTCGGGCAAGGGCGTGCACATCCGCGACGGCATGGACCTCAAGCGCCTGATGGTGCATGTGGTGCTGGCCCTGCAGCTGTGCTACCTCTTTGGCACTTACAACATTGGTCATCAGCACTTCCTGGCCATCGGCCAGCACACGGGCTTCCTCGAAGGCATCCACCTCAAGATCGCTTTCGGCCTCATCCAGATCCTGCCCATCTTCATCGTGACGCACATCGTCGGTCTGGGCATCGAGATCATCTATGCGGCCAAGCGCGGCCACGGCGTCGAGGAAGGCTTCCTGGTGACCGGCGCGCTCATCCCCCTCATCATGCCGCCCGACATCCCGCTGTGGATCCTGGCAGTGGCAGTGGCCTTCGCCGTCGTGTTCGGCAAGGAAGCGTTCGGCGGCACGGGCATGAACGTGCTGAACATCGCCCTGCTGGCGCGTGCCTTCGTCTTCTTCGCCTATCCGACCACCATCTCGGGCGACGAGGTGTGGGTGGCCGGCCTGAGCGATACCGATGCCGGCTCGGCCGTGGCCTACGGCTGGGCGCATCTCAACCTCTTCAACCCGCTGTTCGAGTCGCTGGGCTGGTCCACCTTCGATGCGTCGGCCACCGTGGTCGACGGCTTCACCGGCGCCACGCCGCTGGCCCTGGCCGCCAAGGGCGGCTGGGATGCCGTGACCGAGGTGTACAGCCCGGCAGCCATGTGGTGGGGCACCATCCCCGGCTCGGTGGGCGAAACGATGAAGCCCTTCATCATCGTAGGTGCGCTGTTCCTGGCATTTACGAAAGTGGCCAGCTGGCGCGTGATGGCCGGCATGACGCTGGGCACCATCTTCACGGGCCTGCTGCTCAACGCCTGGGGAGCCACCCCCTTCATGGAGGTGCCCTGGTACTACCAGCTTTACATGGGCAGCTTCTGGTTTGCCATGGCGTTCATGGCTACCGACCCCGTGACGGCCGCCTCGACCAACGTCGGCAAGTGGATCTACGGGTTCCTCATCGGCTTCTTCGGTCTGATCATCCGCGTGCTCAACCCGGCTTATCCCGAAGGCTGGATGCTGGCCATCCTCTTCATGAACGTGTGGGCATCGCTGATCGACTACGTCGTGCTGCAGCGCAACATCAGCCGCCGCATGGCGCGGACTGCGGCCAAGGCCTGAGGTGGCATTTGCCGAAAGGCCGGGAGGAAAGAAAACAAAGGAAGCATAGAATTGTCGTACATACCAAAACCGGGTAGTTGTGGAAAGCAATAGCCAAATCATAAAATTCATGCTCGTGCTCACCTCGGTGGTGGCCCTTGGCCTGACCGCCCTGCGCCAGGTGACCGAGCCGGTGGCCAAGCTCAACGAAGAAATCTTCGAGAAGCGCGCCATCCTGCTGGCAGTGGAAGACTACCTCGGCGGCAAGACCGTGGACGAGCTTTCCGACGAGGACGTGCTGCAGATCTTCGAAAACCAGGTCCAGCAGCTCGTGGTGGATGCCGAGGGCAACGTCATCGAAGGCCTGAAGGCCGACGACGTGGACTTTGCGCAGGAGCGCAAGAAGCCGGCCGACCAGCGCAAATACCCCATCTGGATCTATTCGAACGGCGATGAGAAGCTCTACATCGTGGCCGTGCGCGGCAACGGTCTATGGGATGAAATCTGGGGCTATGTCGCCCTCAAGTCGGATCTGAACACGGTGGCTGGCGTAGCTTTCGACCACAAAGGCGAAACGCCGGGCCTTGGTGCCGAGATCAAGGACAACCCGGCCTTCCGTGAACAGTTCAAAGGCAAGCGCATCCTCGACGATCAGGGCAATTTCGTTGGTCTGATCGTGCGCAAGGGTGGGGCGCGCGACCCGGAACACGAGGTGGACGCCATCAGTGGCGCCACCATCACCTCGAACGGCGTGACCGACATGCTCATCGAGGGGCTGGGCGCATATGAGCCCTACTTCCGCAAGCTGCGCCATGCCGGGTGAGGAAGTGATGGAGAGACAGAGAGAAGGAGAGACTGAGAGAGGATCGGTTCTTCGATTCCTCGAATCCTCGATAAACAGGAACGCATACCTGCATTTTTGCCGGAAGGCGAAAACACACAAATCTGATTTGTCATGGCTGAAACGAATGTAGCCCAGGTCGAAAAGAAAAAGGAGCCGCTCTTCGGCAAGAAGGAACGCAAGCTCCTGGTCGATCCGCTCAATGACAACAACCCCATCACCGTGCAGGTGCTGGGCATCTGCTCGGCGCTCGCCGTGACCTCGCTGGTGTACCCCTCGCTGGTGATGGCCATCTCGGTGATCTTCGTGACGGCATTCTCGAGCCTGTTCACCTCGATGCTGCGCCAGTACATTCCCAAGTCGGTGCGCATGATCGCGCAGCTGGTCATCATCGCCTCGCTGGTGACGGTGGTCGAGCTGTCGCTCAAGGCGCTCAACTATCCGGTGTACAAGCAGCTGTCGGTGTACATCGGCCTGATCATCACCAACTGCATCGTGATGGGCCGCCTCGAGGCCTTTGCCATGGCCAACAAGCCGTGGCGCTCGTTCCTCGACGGCATCGGCAACGGGCTGGGGTATGGCGCCATCCTGCTCATCGTGGGCTTCACGCGCGAGCTCTTCGGCAAGGGCACCCTCTTCGCCGGCAGCCCGCTCGAATGGAAGATCATCGGCCCCTCGGCCGACTACATGATCAACACGGCCGGCACGAGCTACATGAACAACAACCTCATGGTGCTGCCCGCAGCCGCCATGTTCGTCATCGGCGTGATCATCTGGATCCAGCGCTCGCGCAACCCCAAGCTCATCGACGTGAGCTGATCCGGCAACTGTTTTTTTCGGCTTTCGCCAAACGGGATTTATCGGACGACAAAAATTTCCGTCATGGAATACATCAATATCTTCATCAAGTCGGCCTTCATCGAGAACATGGTGTTGGCATACTTCCTGGGCATGTGCTCGTACCTGGCCGTTTCGAAGAGCGTGAAGACGGCCTTCGGTCTGGGCCTGGCCGTGATCTTCGTGCTGGGCATCACCATGCCCATCAACTGGCTGATCAACCACTACCTCCTTTCGGAAAACGGGCTGCTGCACATCGACCTGACTTTCCTGCGCCTTATCCTGTTCATCGCCGTGATCGCGTCGATGGTACAGCTCGTGGAGATGGTGGTCGAGAAGTATTCGCCGGCCCTGTATGCGGCGCTGGGTATCTTCTTGCCGCTCATCACGGTGAACTGCGCCATCCTCGGTGGCTCGCTGTTCATGGTGTCGCGTGAGTACTCATTTGGCGAGAGCGTGGCCTTTGGCCTGGGTGGCGGCTTCGGCTGGTTCCTGGCCATCGTGGCCATGGCGGCCATCCGCGAGCGCATCCGCTACTCGGCCATTCCGGCGCCGCTGCGCGGTCTGGGCATCGCCTTCATTCTCACGGGCCTGATGGGCATCGCCTTCATGAGCCTGATGGGTATCGATCCGGCTGCCTTCGTGGCCGCCAAGTGATCCTGCTGCCAGCCGGCGGATCCGAACGTATTTGCTACACAGTGGACCAACAACCATAAAGGGCGACGGGAAAGGCGAGACAGATTTTTTGAAAAGCGCTTTCGCCACCCGATCGTCCGGAAAAAACAACCATACAGTCATGATACTTCTTTTCGATGTGCAAGTACTGATCGTGGCGGTGGTGGTGTTCAGCCTGGTCATTCTGGCCCTGTCCTTCATGCTGATCGCTGCCAAACGACGCCTCGTGCCCCAGGGCAAGGTCAAGATCATCATCAACGGCCGCGAGGATGAGCCGCTCGAGGTGCAGCCCGGCACCTCGCTGCTGACGGCCCTTGCCGAACACAACATCTTCCTGCCTTCGGCATGTGGCGGTGGCGGCACCTGCGCCATGTGCAAGTGCAAGGTGGACGAAGGAGGTGGCGAAGTGCTGCCCACCGAGCTGAACCACCTGACGCGCCGCGACGTGGCCGAGCACGTGCGCCTGGCCTGCCAGGTGAAGGTGCGCCAGGACATGAAGATCCGCATCCCCGAAGAGATCTTCGGCATCAAGAAGTGGGAGTGCACCGTGCGCTCCAACTACAACGTGGCCACCTTCATCAAGGAGTTCGTGCTGGAGCTGCCCGAGGGCGAGCACCTCGACTTCGAGCCGGGTGGCTACATCCAGGTCGACGTGCCGCCCATCACGGTGGACTTCAAGGACATGGACATCACCGCGCATCCGAAGTACCACAAGGATCCCAAGACCTTCCAGGCCGAATGGGACAAATACGACATGTGGTCGCTGCGCATGGTGAACGAAGAGCCGCAGTTCCGCGCCTACTCGATGGCCAACCACCCGGCCGAGGGCGACATCGTGATGCTGAACGTCCGTATCGCCACGCCGCCATGGGACCGCAAGAACAACAAGTGGATGCCGGTCAACCCGGGTGTGTGCTCGAGCTACATCTTCAGCCGCAAACCCGGCGACAAGGTGACCATCTCGGGTCCATACGGCGAGTTCTTCATCAAGCCGACCAACCGCGAGATGGTGTACATCGGCGGGGGTGCAGGTATGGCGCCGCTGCGCTCGCACATCTTCCACCTGTTCCACACGCTCAAGACGACGCGCAAGGTGTCGTACTGGTATGGCGGTCGCTCGCTGCGCGAGCTGTTCTACACCGAAGACTTCCGCGAGATCGAGAAGAAATTCCCCAACTTCTCGTATCACATCGCCCTCTCGGAGCCGCGCCCCGAAGACAACTGGGATGGTCCCGTGGGCTTCATCCACCAGGTGGTGTACGACAACTACCTCAAGAACCATCCCGAGCCCGAAGAGATCGAGTACTACCTCTGCGGCCCGCCCCTCATGCTGCAGGCCGTGCTCAAGATGCTCGACGAGCTGGGCGTGCCCGAAGAGAACATCGCTTTCGACGACTTCGGCAGCTGATCCGAAAAGGAAATTCAGGTATTTTGGCAGAGAGACTGCGACCGCATGGTCGTGGTCTCTTTGCTTTTGGCGGCATC
>CAYNYN010000016.1:16598-21634 GCA_964401445.1 uncultured Saprospiraceae bacterium
TGCCGCTTGTAGTAGAAATAGGTTTCGATCTGTGAGCGGATGGCCAGGTCGCTGTTGTCGCGCACGTAGTGGTTCGACTGCTCGGCGTCGAGCAGGCGCGCCTTGACGTTGTCTTTGAGCTGCAGCTCCATCACGTCCTTGATCTCGCGCATGAGCTTGCGGTCAAAGATGGGGAAGCAGGTCTCGATGCGGTAATAGAGGTTGCGCACCATCCAGTCGGCCGAGGAGAGGTAGAGCTTCTGGTGGCCGCCGTGGTGGAACAGGAACACGCGGGCGTGCTCGAGGAAGCGATCGACGATGCTGATGGCGCGGATGTTTTCGCTCAGGCCCGGCACGCCCGGCACGAGCGAGCAGATGGACCGGGCGATGATGTCGATGCGGACGCCCGCCTGACTGGCCTCGTACAGCTTTTCGATCATTTTGGGTGCCTGCAGGCTGTTCACCTTGATGAGCATGTAGGCCTTGCGGCCCCGTCGCGCCTGGTCGATCTCGAAGTCGATCAGGTCGATGAGGCGCGAGCGCAGGTTGAATTTGCCGACGAGCAGGTTCTTGAAAGGCTGGGCGGGCGGCTGCACCGTTTCCAGGTAGGAAAATACGCGTGCCACCTCGGAGGTGATCCGTTTGTCGGCGGTGAACAGGCCGTAGTCGCAGTAGATGCGGGCCGTGTCTTCGTGGAAGTTGCCGGTGCTGAGGTAGGCATAGAGGCGATGCGATTGCCGCTCCTGCCGCATGATGAGGGCCAGTTTGCTGTGCACCTTCATGCCCGGGAACGAGTAGCGCACGTGCACGCCCGCCTTCTCCAGCTTTTCGCCCCAGCGCAGGTTGGCCTCCTCGTCGAAGCGCGCCTTGACCTCGATGAAGGCGAACACCTGCTTGCCGCGCCGTGCCGCCTCCATGAGGGCGTCCATGATGCGGGAGCGCCGCGCCACCCGGTACAGGATGATCTTGATGTGGGTGACGGCCGGATCGACCGCTGCCTCCTCGAACATGCGCACCACGCTCTCGTAGCTGTGGTAGGGCACGTAGATGAGGTGATCGCGTTCGGCAACCTTGCGGAAAAAGTCGTCCGCCTCCTCGAGGCTGCGGTAGGGGATGGGCGGCAGGGGCGGGTTCTTCAGGTGCGTCATCCCGAAGTCGGGAAAGCTGAAGAAGTCGAAGTTGTTGTGGTACCGGCCCTCGACGAGCAGGTCCCAGCGTTCCAGCTCGAACTGCTCGCAGAGGAAATCGAGCAGCTCACGGGGCATCGATCGGTCGTAGACGAAGCGCGAGGCAGGCCCCACGTGGCGCTTGGCCAGGCTCGTCTTGATCTTCTCGATCAGGTCGCCCGAAAACTCGTCGTCGATGTAGAGCTCGGCGTCGCGGGTGAGCTTGATGGAGTAGGTATCCACGATCTCGTAACCCGGAAACATCTTGCCCACGTTGTGGCGCACCACGTCGTCGAGCATGATGATGTCGTGCTGGCCCGACAGGGAAGGCAGCACCAGGAAGCGCGGCAGGTGATCGGACGGGATTTTTACGATGGCGTACTGCGTGGCGCCCGTCTCGCGGTCGCGCATGTCGAGCGTCAGGTAGAGGGCGGCGTTGTTGAGGAAAGGCCGCACCTTGTGGGCCACCAGCAGCACGGGCTGCACGAAGGGCAGCATGTGGTCGTTGAAGTAGTTCTCGACGAACTGGCGCTGCTCCTCGTTCAGGTCGAGCCGCCGCAGCAGGTTGATGTTGTGGTTGGCCAGTTCGGGCACGATCTGGTGCTCGAAGATGTAGCTGAACTCCTCCTGCTGCCGGTTGACGATCTGGAGGATCTGTTTGAGCAACTCCTTGGGGTCGTAGTCCAGTTCGCGCTTGGTTTTCTTGCCCACGCGCAGCAGGTTGCGGTGTTGCGCCACCCGTACCCGGAAAAATTCGTCCAGGTTATTGGAATAGATGGCCAGGAACTTGATGCGTTCGAGCAGGGGCACGGCAGGGTCTTTGGCCTCCTGCAGGACGCGGTAATTGAATGAAAGCCAGCTGATGTCGCGGTGGATGTAGGGGAAGTCGGGTGTACTCATACGCAGGGTGCTCCAAATTCCGGATACGGGTTGGTCGTGGTCCAAAAGGTCAGGGCGAGGATGAGCGGCAGGCTGTACGTAGCTCATGCCGGCTGTTCCCGTGCAAAGCTAACAATTCGGGCTGGAGTGGGGGGGCAGCGGTCCGGTCGTTGTTGCTATGCGTAGCGCCACAGCAGACGTATGGCGACGAGGGTGATCAGCACGGCCGTGATGCCGCGGATGGTGGCCGGCGACGCCTTGTGGATGGTAAAGCGCGTGCCGAGGATGCCGCCCAGCAGCACAGCCAGCACCAGCCAGGGTGTCAGGCCGGGGGCCAGCCGGAAATCGGGGTTGAGGATCTGGCCTGCGAGGCCGGCCATGCTGTTCAGCAGGATGAACAGCGAGGTGGTGGCCGCTATGCGGCGCGGCGTGTCCCAGCCCGTGAGGTGCAGCACCGGCGACAGGAAAATGCCGCCACCGATGCCCACCAGCCCCGACAGCAGGCCGATGGCCCCGCCGATCAGGGGCGACGACCATGCGGGCAGCGTGCTGGTGGCACGGGGTGCGCCCCGGCGCATGCGCCAAACCATGAGCAGGGCGGCCATGAGCAGCGCCGTACCCAGCAGCAGGTAGAAGGTGCGGGCCTTCAGGGGCCACATGCCCCCCACGAACGCCATGGGCACGCTCGTCAGCACGAGGGGCAGCACGCGGCGCCAGCGCAGCAGGCCGCTGCGGGCATACGATACTGTACTCTGCGACACGACGGCGATGTTGCACAACAGCGCCGTGCTGCGGATGGCCGTGTAGGGCAGGTCGTACAGCGCCAGCACGGCCAGGTAGCTGCTGCCCCCGCCAAAGCCGGCAGCCGAATAGATCAGCGCGATGAGGAAGAAGATGATGATGAGCTCGGGCCAGACCATGCGTGCTGTTTGTGGCCGCCAAAATAGGCCCGTTGGCAGATTTTCGACTTGGCGGCGTAGCGCGAGGCAATGCGCAACCATTTTTCAGAGAAACCGTCCACGCAAAAATCGCCTCTTTGTCATTTGCCGACTGCCGTGCGTGCGCGCGGCCTGTGCGCCCGTCGTAATTTGTGGCCATGCGCATCGCACTGCTTTCCCTGCCTTTGATCGCCCTTTCGGTGCTCGGCTTTGGTTTCTGGCTTTCGCCAAACGAAGCCCCTGCCGGGCCATATTTGCCGAAAGGCGACCCACACGAATGGCTCGTGCTGGTCGACACCACGCTGCCCTCGGCCTACAACCTGCATTTCGCTTCCGCCGGCGTGTGCCGCAAGTGCCATGGCCTCGACACCACCGGCATGGCCATGGTGGATGCCGCCGGCCAGGACGTCAACGTGGTGGACGACTGGCGCAGCACCATGATGGCCAATGCCGCGCGCGACCCCTTCTGGCGCGCGCAGATGAGCCTCGAGACCCACACCTTTCCGCAGCACGCTGACGAGATCGAAAACACGTGCACCACCTGCCATGCCCCGCTGGGCCACTTCAACGCAGCCTATACCGGCACGGATCCCTACACGCTGGACGAGCTGCTGGCCGATCCCGTCGGCCTCGACGGCGTGAGCTGCATGGCCTGCCACAGCCAGACGCCCGACTCGCTCTCGGCCGTCCATTCCGGTCGCCTCCACCTCGACACCCTGCGCCGCGTATTCGGGCCGTACCCCATGCCGCTGATCAGCCCCATGCTGACGGCCACCAGCTTCACCCCCGTGCACGGTCCGCACATCCGTCGTGCCGAGTCGTGCGGCTCGTGCCACAGCCTGATCACCCACACGCTGGATGCCTCGGGCAGCGCCACCGGCCAGACCTTCGTGGAGCAGGCCACCTGGCACGAGTGGCTCAACAGCGCCTATCCGGCCCAGCAGGTGCGCTGTCAGGACTGCCACATGACCTCGCTCGGCAAGACGCCCGTCGACATCGCCGCCAACTCGACCACCATGCCGCGCCAGCCCTTCTTCCGGCACGACCTGGTGGGCGCCAACGCCTTCATGCTGCGCCTGATGAAGGACCACATCGAGCCGCTCGGCCTCAAGGCCGGGCCCCAACACTTCGACGAGACCATCGACGCCACGATCGACATGCTGCAGCAGCGCAGCCTGCAGCTCGATGCCGCCCTCGTAGAGCGCACCGCCGACTCGGCCCTGCTGCGGGTGCAGTTGACCAACCTGGCCGGCCACAAGCTGCCCTCGGGCTACCCCTCGCGCCGCATGTTCGTGAGCTGCGTGCTGACGACGCCCGCGGGCGACACGCTCTTCGCTTCCGGCATCCTGGATTCCGCCTTTGCGCTGCCGCAGCGCGACGACCCTTTCGAGCCCCATCACGACACCATCCGCTCAGTCGACCAGGTGCAGATCTACGAGATGGTCATGGCCGATGCGACGGGTGCGCCCACCACGGTGCTCGAGATGGGCGCGTCTGCCCTCAAGGACAACCGCCTGCCGCCTGCCGGCTTCAGCCAGAGTCACTACACCGCCGACACCACCCGCATCGTGGGCGCCGCACTGCACGACGACGATTTCAACCGCGCGGACGGCGTGGAAGGCACGGGCGCCGACGTACTGTGGTACCAAGTGCCGCTTGCCGGCCATACGGGTGAGCTGGCGGCCCACGTGGCCGTGTGGTACCAGGCCGTGCCGCCCGAGTGGGTGGGCCATCTGTTCGACACCGACACCGATGCCATCGACCAGTTCGAGGCCATGTACCAGACCGCTGACCGCATGCCCGTCCTCATGCGCGACACCACCTTGTGGCTGCCGGCCGTGACCGCCCAGGCCGAGCCAGACGATGATCCTCAGGCTTTCGCCAAATGCTACCTCCTCGCTGGCGAGCTGCACCTCGAAGCCCGGCATCCCTGGACCGCCACCATCTGGACCATCGACGGCCAAGCGCTGATGCACGCAAAAGGCGGGGCGGGGCATTTCACCTGGCCGTTACCCGTGGATGCAGGCGTAGTGATCGTCGCCTTGCGCACCGAAGGCGGCACCAGGGCATTCCG